>CAYHRN010000001.1:0-36650 GCA_964359155.1 uncultured Gammaproteobacteria bacterium
CCCCTACTACTTCAGGAATAGACGCGCAGCGTGAGGCCACAATCGGCACACCGCTTGCCATGGCTTCCAGTAATGGAATGCCAAAACCTTCATACAGCGAGGGGAATACAAAAGCAAAGGCACCGGCCATAAGTAAAGGAAGATCTTCGTCGGGTACATACCCCAAAATATGTATATTACTCTCTGGTGATTTGGTTAGGCTGCTGTATTTCTTTAAAGAAAAGCCATAGCCAGGTTTGCCGGCCAGGACTAAAGAATAGCCACTAGCAAAAAGGGAGAAGGCACGGAGAAGGGTGGGGGTATTTTTTTTGTCTTCCAAGCGGCCGATGTAGAAAAAATAGGGCTTTCGTAGATTATACTTTGTGAGGACGATTTGGATCTCTTCGGGCGTATATCTGGTATGAAAGCGCGGATCAACGCCATGGGGAATCACTACAATTTTCTTGGGGTCTCCGCCCAGTTCTTTTTTGGTAAATTCTGAAGGTACAATAATGCGGTAGGCTTTGCGGAGCGCTAAGCGAAGTGCAAAACGGTGATACCACCCTTCTTGGCGTGCATAAAAACCACTATTGGCTTTAAAACCAATGTCATGAATGGTGGTAATAGTTTTTTGAGGATGAATAAAGGGAATGGCGTGGCTGGGTACAAAAAGTACGTCGGGCTTGCGCCAGAGCATTTGTAGCGCAAGGCGGCCTTGCGTCCAGAGTTTTTTAAAAGGCCAACGCAGCACACGGCTTTCCCAGTGTGCAGGAAGTAGGGCAAGATCGCCCGTAAGCGGCGTGGGAGAGTACAGGATTACCTTACAAGGTCTCACCTTGTCATCCGACGAGGTGAGACCTTGTTGAGGGGCTTCCGTTCGTTTCTTCAGCTCTTGAATAAGGTGGTACGAATACCACTCAGTACCGGTTTTCTCCTTTTTGTTGGCACGTGAGGCATCAATGCCGATGGTCATAGAATAAAGCTACTAGTGGCTAGTTCACTTTGTAGCCAATATGCTCTTCTTATAGAGATCAAGGTTTTCCAGTGCTACGCCGGTGCCGCGCGCAACACAAAGAATGGGGTCATCCGCAATTACCGTGGTGACGCCGGTGGCTTGGGCAATAAGCTGATCAAAATTACGCAGCATGGAAGAGCCACCCGACATCACAATCCCCTTTTCCATAATATCGGCAGAAAGTTCGGGTGGGGTAAGGTTCAGTAGCTCGCGCACGGCAGAAACAATGCCGTCTAAACACCCTTGAATAGCTTCACTGACATCGTCTGAAGTGACGGTAATAATTTTGGGGAGTCCCGAAATCATGTCGCGGCCCTTCACTTCAATCGTCAGTTTTTCTTGCAAGCGCATAGCACTGCCCACGGCAATTTTAATACGCTCTGAAGTTTGTTCGCCAATTGCCAGCCCATGTTTTTTGCGAATATAATCGGTGATTGCCGCATCAAATTTAGTACCCCCTACTCGTACTGAATTCGACGTCACAATGCCCCCCAAGGATATTACGGCCATCTCGCTCGTGCCTCCACCAATATCGATAATCATATGGCCTGAGGCACTCCCTATGGGGATACCGGCGCCAATTGCGGCGGCAATAGGTTCTTTAATAATATACGCAGCTTTGGCACCCGCAGAAAGCGCGGCATCAATCACGGCACGTTTTTCGGTGCTGGTGATACCTGCAGGAGTAGCAATCATGACTTCGGGCCTAAACCAGCGAATACCGCCCGTTGCTTTATGAATAAAATACCGCAACATGGCCTCGGTGGTTTTATAGTCAGCAATCACGCCCTCTTTTAAGGGGCGGCGTGCCACAATCATATCGGGCGTACGGCCGATCATTTCTTTGGCTTCTTCACCCACGGCAAGTATTTTTTTATCCACCGTGGAAAGCGCCACCACCGATGGCTCATTAATCACAATGCCACGTTTGGGTAAGTATACACGAATAGTGGTAGTGCCAAGGTCAATGCCAATTTTGCGGATAATCATAGAGAAATAGTTCGATCGGTTTTCAAATCAGTTTGAATCTGTTTGGTTATCTTCGCAGAGTTTATACTGAAAGTCAAAGGAATTGCAGGCGTGCCAGCCTGCTTGATAAGCTTCAGGGTATAGATGCCCGCCTTGACTTGTTCTGCTACGGCTGCGGCGAGTATATACCGAAAGCTAATAGTTTTTTCTTGCCCAGGATCGACAGTAAAAAATGTACCAAAGGTGGTATGCCCAAGCTCGGACGCAGTTTCTATACCCTGATCATTGCCTTTAAGTACTGAGCCTTCGGGCACCAAAATGCGCGTATAGCTGCGATAGGTACCCCATTTCCATGAATATGTGCCGGTATTTTTATAGGTACTACGTACTTCGGCAGTAAGTGAAGTGTCGGTGTTTTGCGTCACCGTGTAGGTTATACTTTTTTGCATGACTTGATCGGTTTTAAGTGCGCGCATATTAGCATCCAGCACTATCAGCACATCCTCACCTGGCTTTGGCGTGTCAACTACTGGGCCTGCAACATTATGGGTAGCAAGAGTGCGATTGATGGAAGGGTCAAGCGTCCACGCCATGAGGGCGCGTTCTTGGGCACTTTCCATAAGTACATCAAGCACCCTTTGCCATTCACCAATAGGTAAGCGCAGGAGGGCGGTTTTTAATGCATGGGCAAAAGGCCCAATAATTTCTTTACGTTGCGTTTTAGGAATGCGTTTGCCAATATAGCCTTTTTCTACATGCCATTCGAGTACATCAAAAATAGTGCTGGCAGTAAATGTTTCGCCTTCCACACTTATGGGCCCCGTAAGCTCTAATAGTTTTGCAATAAGGGTGGGGGTGAGTGCAATAACGCCATTGATATTCTCTGCATGAGCCCCTTGTTCAAGACGATAAAAACTTAACGCGCGTTGTGCGTTTATGGCAAAGTCGGGCGACCAATTACTATCACGCAGCAGCCATTTATTAAATGAGGGCGTAAGAAGGTATTTACTCATAGGTGGCGGTGGCGTTACGCTAAGGCGCGCATGCGAGGGACGATCCAGATTATAAATATCGTCGGTCGTGAGATCTTGCACTTCGCCGTCGGTAACCTTCAGCACGCCATAGGTGCCAATAAATCCTCCGCCTGGGCGCAGCTCAAAATTATTCATCAAAAGCAATAAGTAGCTTTGAGATGTCCTGTATCCGGCCATATAGGGCACAATATCAACAAAAGATTGGAGTTTTTTAGCACCAGGTATTACAGCAGTGAGTAGTTCCTGCGCTTGTGCTACATAGTCACCCAAAGGGTTAAGAAGTGCTTCAGGTTGAAGTGCCTTCAGCGTGGTAAGTGTTTGCTCACTATGGGTAGTAAAGGTGGTAAGTAGTGGTGCGCTTTCGATGGCCATGCGGAGTAATTGACGTCGTGCTTCTGGCGGTACATCTTCTATACGCTCTATAGTAGGGACTAGTTGCAATATGCGCTGCACCTGAAATGCTAAGGGAAGCATATCGTCTATAGTAGTAGCTGCCGCAGCACTTAGTGTACGCATGGCAGAAATTTGGGTGCCAAGTATTGGTAAACGTGGAAGAAGGCGGAGGTATTGAAGATCATTATTAAGTTGGGCGATTTCTGGGGCAAGTGTTTCAATGGTATTGAGCATGATGCTGATATCATTGCTGCGGTAGGCGGCTTGCACGCCCTCTCCTTCTTGTCTTAAGAGTCGCACGTCACGCACGACGCGCGCAGTAAAAAACGCATCATAGGTGAGGAGCCCCCCAAGGCCGCCTAGCAGAACAATGATAAGGATGCGTAAGAATGATTTCATATAGTTCAACGCGGGAGTGCGCGATTACAATACTTCCAAAAATATTTAAAGCCCGAGGCAATATGAGCGCGCATAGGGCGAGAACATAATGCATGCAAAATACTTTCATTGGCTGACATGCGCCTATGGTAATGAATCATATGCGCATGTGGTAGGTATACCACCTTTAGGTGATGTTCCCAAAATCGTCGGCAGAAATCAGTGTCTTCAAAATATAAAAAAAAGCGTTCATCAAGGAATCCCACGGTTTTGATATGTTTACGTTTAAACATCAAGCATGCTCCTAATAGCCAATCTACTTCTTGGGTTGCAGTGTGGTCTGCATCTATCATAATGTAGCTCCGCACTGCCTGTTGACCTTGTGGTAATCGCCCCAGTGGTGTACGGCGATACAGCGGCGTAAGAATGGTGGGGAAGTGTGCACATGAGTATTGAATGCTCCCATCAGGATTTGAAAGTTGTGGCCCTACGAGGCCTACATCTTCATGTAGCTTGAGGTATTCCACCATTGCTTCAAGTGCACCTTGTTGCACCACGATATCGGGGTTCATGAGCATCACATACTCCCCCTGTGCTCTGCGGAGCCCCATATTGTTGCCCGCAGCAAAGCCGCAGTTATAAGGAGATGGTATGAACTGCACATCTTTGAACTCATGCTGTATCATTGCTGCGGTGCCGTCACTCGAGGCATTGTCAATAACAATAATTTCATAGCGCAACTCCGGCTTTGCACGGGCAATGCCTTTTAGGCAGTATTTAAGAAGTCCTTTGGTGTTATAGTTGAGGATGACAATAGATAGGTCCATACGAACGTTTTTTTATCATAAGGCGCATGTTTTTACCAACCTCTTTGAGCGCATAGAGTGTGCGCGGCTGCGTAAAAAGATAATAACAAAATTTTGCTATTTCATACGGCGCTACCAAGGGTACATGCACAAGAAAGCTGCGCCATGTTTCGTTTTTGAGTAAGGTGTAGAAATGGTTTCGATATGACCATTGATTAATATGCAAGGGGCGCTTGCCATGGCTTTTATCCTTGCCAATACCACGTGCATGATATGCCTGCGCGCAGGGCATGTATAAAAAGCTCCAACCCTTGCGTTGCATACGCCAACTAATGTCTACATCTTCTTTGTAGCAAAAAAAATCCTGGTCGAAATATTCCTCATTTTGTTTCACGTCCTCTAGTGCTGACATGCGATATAGGGCGCAGGCGCCGGAGATGCCCCAGACCGCATGGGGAGAAGAGTTGGTAGTTAAAGAGCCGGCGTTACGTTCCCGTACGTGCCGTGTGGGTAGCATTTCTAATCCTTCAGAATCAATGATATTCGTTTTGACGACTGTATCTCCTTCAAATTTAAAACGCAGTAGTTGTCCAGTGATGCCGGCGGTTTTTTGATTCTGCTCCATTATTGCTACCAGGCTGATAAGATAATTTGGTGTAAGAATAACATCAGGGTTGAGCACCAAAACATATGAGCTGGTAGCTAAATACTGAATTCCCTGATTTTGGGCTGCGGCAAATCCCCTATTGGTAGTATTTTTAATCACGGGAATATGGGGGTAATGTGCAGCAAGGAATTCCAATGTGCCGTCGGTGGATGCATTGTCAATAATCACTATTGAAGTGTTTCTGTAGGTTTGCGTTTCAAGCGAGGCAAGGCAATGGGGCAAGACAGAGCGCGAGTTCCAAGTGACAATGCTGATTAAGACCATATTATGATCTTTTCATTTTGATGCTGATAAGCTCGGTAAGCACCGCGAGCACCATAAGAATTCCTACATGGGTGATGGTGAAACGTTGCACATGAAGTAGTGCAAGGCTTACCGTAAGCACGGTAGTAAGGAGTAAGCCTTGGCGAAATGAGATTACGACACGGTCATGCATGCTGGCTTGTTTGTGTGCCCATATACGTACCAAAAACCCAAGCGTACTGAAGGTGCCTAAGAAGGCTAGACCAAGTGTAGTAAAAAAAGCCGCAGGGGCAAGCCAACTTCCTTGTTGGGGGTTCATTTTTAACAATACAAAAAGCCAAAACAACCAGCAGGTGCTGGTTGTAAGGGTCATGAAGAAAAGATATTTTGCAAGGCTCATACATGCGCGCCTTCTATATTTTAATCACCACGGGCAAGATCATGGGTCTTCGTTTGGTTTTGGCGAACAAAAATTGTGCCAATTCATTGCGCAATTTATTTTTAATGTAATTGTCATCAGGGGGGCTTTTGAGGTCACGATCAGTGGCAATGTGTTTTGCTTTCATGCGCGTTTGTTCAATAAGATCGCGGTTTTCTTTCATATGAATAAACCCACGCGAGATAAGGTCGGGATTGCCCAGCAATTTGCCCGTGTGGTTATCGACCGTGACAATTACTACCAACATGCCGTCTGCGGCCAACACTTGCCGATCGCGCAATACAATGTCGCTCACATCCCCCACCCCAAGGCCATCTACCATGACATAGTCGGTGGGCGCTTGTTCTTTGGTAACTTCGGCCGATGTTTTACTGATTTCGATTACTTGGCCATTGTCGGCCAAGAGTACGCGGTTTTCGGGAATACCTACTTCTTGAGCAAGCTTCCCGTGAATATCCAGCATGTACCGGTTGGCTTCGATGGGAATAAAAAAGGTAGGCTTTACGAGGTTCAAGAAAAATTTTAAATCTTCTTGATGCGCATGGCCACCGGCATGAATATCCATAAACTTATAGTGCACAATACGCGCACCTTTACGGGCAAAGCTATCTTTTAATGTTTGCACCGTGCGTTCATTCCCTGGCACTACTGATGAGGAAAAAATAATGGTGTCACCTTTTTTAATATCAAGTAATGGGTGTTCACCCATGGCAGCACGCATCAGTACGGCGCGTTCTTCGCCTTGGGCCCCTGTACACAGAAGCACGAGTTTATCATCGGGCACCTGGGCAATTTCATTGTCTTCAATAATCACACCCTGCGGTATGGTAAGGTAGCCCAGGGAATGCGTAAGCTCCACATTGTCGCGCATACTGCGGCCAATAATACCCACTTTGCGATTATGTTTTTTGGCAAGTGTAATAATTTGTTGAATACGCGAGATGAGACTGGCAAAAGTACCAATAATAATGCGGCCACGGCTATCGATAAAAAGTTTATCGAGCTGTACGCCCACTTCCGATTCCGACATTTGTTTTCCTGGCTGTTCGGCGTTGGTGGAGTCTGCCATCAGCACCAGTACTCCGGCATTGCCCAAGGCTGCCACACGGTTAAGATCCATGGGTTTGTCGTTCACGGGGGTAGCATCAATCTTGAAGTCGCCGGTATGAATGAGCGTGCCTACAGGGGTTGTCACCACAATGGCAAAGCTATCGGGAATATTATGATTTACGCCAAAAAATTCTACCTTAAACTTTCCAAGGGTAAGTTTGGAATCTTCATTGATAAGCTGAATATTCAGTTTAGGTGCATTGCGGTATTCGCGTTGGCGTTTTTGAATAAGCCCGGCAGAGAGTTTTCCCGTGTAGAGCGGTGGATTGCCTAAGGGGCCCATAAGGTGAGGAATAGCACCAATGTGGTCGAAGTGGCCATGGGTAATAATCACGCCCTTAATATTGCGCTCTTTGCCCTTAAGATAGGAGATATTAGGAATAATATAATCAATACCCGGCGTATCTTCTTCGGGAAATTGTAATCCCATGTCTATAATAATGATGTCATTGTCGTATTCGAGCACGGTCATATTGCGCCCTACTTCTTCGAGCCCGCCCAGCACAATCACGCGTAGTTTCGGTGTTTTACGGATAGGTGTGGGCCGAAGGTCCCGAGTAGGCCCGAGGGATCGGGGATTTTCTGCGCTCTTAGGGGCATGAGGTGGGACACTGCGCGCATGCCGAGGGTCCCGAGTATTGGCGAGGGGCGCGCGCCGGCGTGGCAGGCGTTTTAAGGGGTTGGTGCCTGTTGACGTATAGGTTTCTGTTCTTACTGCTGATGTTGAGGGAATAAAATTCATAGATTAATTTTTTTTTGTTAGTTTTTTAGAGATGAGATGTAGATGTGGTTGCACAAAATGCCCAGGGGGAGATTTGAACTCCCACAACCTTGCGGTTACAGCGCCCTGAACGCTGCGTGTCTGCCAGTTCCACCACCTGGGCCGATTGTATTACCAAGAGCGTTTTTCTTTAGTGTACCACTCTGCAATATGGGCAAAGCGATCTTGAGTAGCAGAAAGACCTTTAAGCGTGACGCCTGAAAATGAGGGTGCTATAAGGTATAAATAATGCGAGCGCCACAGCATAATGGCAGGGATTTGTTTATTAATGATGGTGGCAAGCGCTTGGTATTTTTCTTTTTGTGCAGTTTCATTATAGGTGGCACGTGCTTGTGTCATAAGGGTGTCGGCCTCTGTATCGGAAAATAACCCTAAGTTCAACCCAGGCCATTCTCGTTGCGAAGAATGCCAAAAGATATAAGGATCTTGTGTGCCATCGGTTTTTAAAGAAAACAATAATACTTCATAATCGCGCGTTCGTACTATTTCTCGTTTTATTTTACTGCTTTCTACGGTTTTTACGGTGGTAGGAATGCCAAGCGCGGTCCAGGAGGCAGCAATTTTTTCTGCGATCGCGATTTGTCCTGGGTTTGATGAGGCAGTAAGAGTAAGGCTGGGTGAGGGCGCTAAAGGCGGCGGGGTAGATTTTTTAGCTTTAGTTTTTGTTGGTTTTGGTTTCATGCCTTCTTGCCATGCTTGCAATATTTTTTTTGCTTCCAGTATATTGCCATTAGGCAAGCCTTGAAGTGTCTTGACAAAGGGTAGTAGCGGGGTATCAATAATTTCTACATCACTACCGTATAATTCTTGCGCCATAGATTGTTTGGGTAAGGCAAGGAGAAGTGCCTGGCGTACTTCTTTATACCGGAGCCATTGATTCTTCTGTTCATTTAAGAAAAGACCAGTGTATTGCGGGAACGCCAAAGAGAAGGCATGGAAATGTTCACGGAGCGCCAAGGGTAAAGGCTCATCTGCATCAGGAAGCATGCCTGCAGCGTCAATGCTTTTTTCTTGCAATGCGGCGACGAGCTCTGCGCGTGTGGGGAATAGCTTGATAATAAGATTTTCTATATATACAGGCGCGGTAAGCAAAAAGCGGGTATTGCCTTTGAGTTCTATGCTACGTATTGCCCCTTGGGTATCTTTGCGTATGCGTTCAAATGCAAAGGGCCCTGTACCCACCGGATTCAGATTCGCCTCACTCAAAGGGAACGCCGCAGGATTGATTTGTTGAAATACATGGGCAGGTATAATACCGAAGGTTAATACCGAAGGCAAAAATGCATACGGAGTTTCTAGGGTAAGAATAATGGTGTATTGATCCTGTTTTTTTACTTTCATGCCCTTAAGGCTTGCGCCCAATGGACTTTTGTACGCAGGGTCCATGGCGATTTCTAGAGTGAACAGTACATCATCTGCATCAAACGGCTCTGCATCATGCCAAGTAATATTCTTACGCAAGGTAAGGGTATAGGTTTTTTCATCCGAACTTACTTCCATATGATCTACCAGGTCTGGTACGAAAGTTTCTTGCACTGGATCGTATTTAAAAAGACTTGAGAATATAAGGGACGAGATTTCCAGATCTACTTTTTCTGTGGCTAAGATAGGGTTAAAACTATGCGCGTTTCCCACCATGCCTTCGCGTAAGGTGCCACCCTGTGAAGGCACCATATGAGTGGAGGTTTGATAAAGGTATACATTCAATACCACAAGACTTGTGAGCATGACCAATGCCAAGCTACGCACCACCAAAAGTTCTCGGGGTGATAGCATATGCATCAGGTAGGCAAAATGACGTCGGGACGGAAATGATTTTTTTTGCAACGAACTCACAAGATTCCGTGCCAACGACACGTGATCAGGCGAATCCTTTTCTTGAAAAGGCATTAGAGTGCAAGGCCTAGCATGTGAACCAACGCAAGGCCAAAAAAAGCAATAGCAAGAATAATAGTTGCGATAAACAAGATTCGTTCAACGCCTCGTTTGGTGCGGTATACCTCGCCACCGCCACCAAAGGTAGAGCCAAGATCACCACCACGAGATTGGAGCAGAATACTACTCACTAAAAAAATTGCAATAACAATTTGTATAATGACGAGTGATTGGGTCAGCATAAGAATAAACGTTCTCCATGATAAAGTAATATACCCTACTTTTTTTCTTTCGTCAAGGCCTTCTTAAGTACAAAGACGCTTTTCCCGCTTACCTTCATGCGGCGCCGGGTTTCGCGCACCCTTCTTTCCCATTTATTATTGGTAACTTTCATATAAGTTTAGTATACTCCCCTAAGATGCCTTACGCTATGGGAAAGAAAATTCTTTGGATGCTATTGGGAGTTCTAGGAATATTTGTTATTTTTTTTGGCGTTCGTGTATATTGGTTTGTGCAAGAGTTACGAAACACTCATACGCCTTCTGGCTTTACAGCGTCCCGGGTAGATTTTCGTGAAGTTATTCTAGAATCACAGAATATACTAGTTCCTCAGGATGCCCCTTCAATAGGTGCTTCACAGGCTGCTTTGCGCGTACAAGTATTTTGTGATTTTCAGTGCCCGTATTGCGGTGCTGCCTACCCTATTATTCGTGAATTTGTGACGCGCCATCAAGACCAGGTACAGCTTGTGTTTCGGCATTTCCCGAATGAAGAGTCACATCCGTATGCGGGCGTTGCGGCAGTCGCCGCAGAGTGCGCCAAGGCACAGGGCATGTTTTGGCCCTATCATGATACCTTATTTCAACACCAAGACCAACTTGATCCTACAAGTCTTCGGCAGTTTGCTGTACGCGTGGGCCTTAAGGAAAAGAGCTTCATGCAGTGCGTACAAGATAATGGGCGTAAGGCGCGTGTGGACCAAGATTTAGCAGAGGCATTGAAGCTGGGAGTGCGTGGTACTCCTACCTGGTTTATCAATGGGAAAAAAGTAGAAGGCGTATTGCCGTTACATGTGTGGGAAGAGGTCTTGAGTAAAGTAAAATGAGTTTAAGACACCAGCAATTCTTGTGCTCGTAATGGTTCTGCCATAAGTTCTTGCGTGATTTTCTCAAAATGCATGGCGCGTGAGGCCTTTATCAGCACCACATCATGTGGTTGTAGTTTTTTTTGCACAAATTTTCCTGCTTCTTGTGGCGTGTTGAAATGAAATACTCTATCTTCTTCCATGCCATTTTCTTGCGCTGCACTGCTGATCATTGCGCCGCATTCCCCCACCGTGATCAGCCAATCCAAGTTGCTGCCCGCAGCACTTTTTCCTATTTCGTAGTGGAGTTCACGGGTGAGCGCACCCAGTTCTTTCATATCGCCCAGTATTGCCCATTTTTCTGCGCCGCCCGGCATGCGAAGTTTTTGTAAGACTTCAAGGGCCATACGGCATGCTTTGGGAGAAGCATTGTAAGAGTCGTCCAGTAATAAGGTTTGTTTAATGCCAGGGACTAGCCTCATGCGACCAGGGGGTGGTATATAGGTTTTTAGTCGCGTGGTTACCTCTCGCAGCATGAGCCCCATGTATTCACCCACGGCAAGCGCAAACAGTGCGCTCATCATATGCCCTTCCCCCAGCACGCCCTTCTGGGAGATCGGCACAAGGCTACCTTTGCGTTGCATCTTCATGCGCATGCCCAATGGCACAGGATTTCCCTCCACTTCTTCGTACACTACTTCTAATTCCCGTGCACTAAAATCCGCCTTGAGGTGTTGCCCTACGCTTACTAAATTTGCGCGCGTGCCGGCTCGTAGCGCCCATATGCGTTCATCGTCACGATTCACCAGCGCAAGGCCCTGAGGAGGAAGGCATGCAATAATATGTTTTTTTTCTTCCAGTAGGGCGCTTGGAGTTTTAAAAAATTCCATATGTGCTTCCCAAATGCCCGTAAGAATACCAATCGTGGGAGGTGCCATAGAAGTAAGGTACGCAAGATCCCCTGGTTTACTGGCACCCATTTCAAGTATAAGAATTTGTGGATAATGCGGAGCGTTCCCCAGGAGAAGGCGGAAGCTTCGTGCAAACAGCAACAGCCACTCTGGTATATTTTTCCCATGCGTGTGTTCTCCTAATATGGTGAGGGGCACTCCGAGTTCATTATTATAGCTTTTAATGCTTGCGCGTACACGAAATGAAGGCCGTAGCACTGCCTCGATGGCATTGCGTGTGGAGGTTTTGCCTACGCTGCCAGTGATACCAATGATAAGAGGATGATACTTACGTACCACTGCAGAGGCAATGAATTTTAATAGGTAGTGGAGAATGCGCCGCATAATTGTTACTTGTCTTTTGGTACTTCAAGGTACTGTAGCAAGAACTTGGCAATTTCACCAAATAAGGGTGCTGCCGTGCTTTCGGCATAGATTACATCTTGTGGATTATCAATACGTACTGCCATCACAAAGCGTGGGTTTTCTACGGGTGCAAACCCCACAAAAGACCCAATATATTTACCTTCTTCGTATCCCTTGGCATGCTGCTTTGCTACTTGTGAGGTGCCTGTTTTACCTCCTACGCTGTAGCCTGCAACGCTCGCACGTTTACCATGGCCACGCTCTACAACTGCTTGTAACATGCTGCGCATCATGCGCGCGGTGCCTTCCGAGATCACGCGGCGAATCATTCTGGGATTTGAGCTTATTTTTTCTCCTCCGGGTATGCTAATCTCTTCCACCACATACGGCTTCATGAGGCTACCGCCATTGGCAATTACCCCGTAGGCAAGGGCCATTTGTAAGGGGGTTGCAGTAATGCCTTGTCCAAAAGAAGCTGTGGCAGCAAAAATGGCGCCTTTTTTTGCAAGCGAGCTCGTAGTGCCCTCTACTTCACCCGGAAGCTCGATACCAGTTTTCTGGCCCATGCCAAAATTTTCTACATATGTTTTAAACGCTTCATTACCCAATTGTTCTTGGGCAAACACTGCCCCTGTATTAATAGAATTTTCTAATACTTGCGTCATGGTTTGCATGCCATACACTTTGTGGTCGGCATTGCGTATGGTAAATTCATGCATTTTAATACTGCCTTCATCGTTATAGCGGGTAAGCGGCGTAATTTTCCCTGCATCCAGCGCGGAGGCTATGGTTAAGGTTTTAAAAATAGAGCCAGGTTCCCAGGCACCGAAAATAACTTGATTGTTAAATACGGCAATGTCCTTCACGTCGCGGTATTGGTTGGGGTCAAAGGTAGGATGAGAACAGAGGCCTATGATTTTACCAGTTGCGGGCTCTAAAATGAGCACACTACCCCCAGTAGCGCTGTGCCGTTTCACTGCCTCGTTCAGCGCATTGCAGGCAAAAAATTCAATACTCCTGTCCAGCGTGGTAGTAAGAGTGGCACCGCCTTCTGCAGGGTAGAGTTGCCGATCGCCCAACATAAGAGGTCTTCCTTTATTATCTTGTTCTTGGCGCAAAAGCCCTTGCCTGCCGCGCAAGAGTTCTTCAAAATATTCTTCCAGGCCATAATTGCCCCGTAGCCCCTGCTCAGTTTCACCTACAAACCCAAGCACATGCGCGCCTATTGATTTTTCTGGGTATGTTCTGCCAGGTACGGTCTGTGTACCAATACCTTTCCATTGCTGCTCAGTGAGTGTTGCCACAATATCGGCTGATACTTCTTTTTTGAGCACTACGTAGCGTTTTTCTTTGTCGGTAATTTTTTCTTGCACTTCCTGCAGGGGTAGGGTTAAAATTGATGCCAGTGCCTGCATTTCTTCTTCCTTTAATGCAATTTCTGATGGGTCGGCAAATACCAAGTGGGTAGTGGTAGTGGTGGCCAGGGGTGAAGCGCGGCGTTCGCGGTCAAGGCTTAGTATTTCCCCTCGTTCTGGAAATAATTTTTGCAATACTTCGTGCTGTTCAGAGGCTAGGGCCCTGTAGCGTGCGCCATTCATGATTTGTAACATCATAAGGCGCGCAACAATACCAAGGGCAAAGAGCACGATCATGGTTCCTGCTATAAGAATACGCCCATGTGTGGGGGGAATTGTTGCCACACTTTTTTTGGATGTTGCACGACGCGGCGTTCTCATAAGTGTGAGGCCGCGTGGTTACTGAAGATAGGCAACAGTAGGCTTCTCTGATGCCACATAGTGCACCGCAGCACTTTTAGTGAATGCAAGCGCGTTGACGCGTGCGGCAACTGCATCCATGGCTTGCATATTTGCAAGTTCTGCCTGCAAGGTGGCGTTTACTTCTGCTAATGTTGCTTGCTGTTCTTGAAGCAATTTTATTTTGTACCCCGCGCTCGTGCTGGTATTCATGCTCAAGAGCGACATGCCAACTAGCGCAAGAGTAAGCACCGCAAGGCTTATATTAATAACTACGGTGTAGCGAAAAAGGCTGCGAAGCGTTTTTTCAAGACCACACAGATTTATATGGGGTAGCGCATGAGCACTCATAAAATACTTAGGCATATGATTATTTTTTTTCTGCTACTCTTAATTTAGCGCTACGACTACGGGGATTAGTTTGTAATTCTTCTTTACTGGGCACGATTGGTTTTTTTGTAAGAATTATGAGCGAGTCGGTATGAGTTTTCAAAAATGTTTTCACAATACGATCTTCGAGTGAGTGGTAGCTTATTACGGCGAGGCGCCCATGAGGGGCTAAAATGTCGATGCTGTCGCGTAGGGTATGTTCGAGAATCTCTAATTCTCGGTTTACGGCAATGCGGAGGGCTTGAAACGTGCGGGTAGCGGGGTGGATTTTGCCGCGGCGGGGTGCAACTGCTTCAATTGCTTTCACTAAGTCGAAGGTGGTGATAATGGGTTTTTGTTGCCGGTGGTGAATGATGGACTTTACAATGCTGCGTGCGTGGGGTTCTTCGCCATATTCAGTAAGGATGCGTTCTAGGGTTTCGGGGTCTGCTTGGTTTACCAGCTCTACTGCCGGCACGCCTTCCTCGCCATAACGCATGTCTAAAGGCTCGTCGCGTTGAAAGCTGAATCCCCTGCCGCTTTGTTCTAATATTCTTGAGGAAAGGCCAAGATCGAGTAGGATGCCATGAATGGTAATGAATTCATTGGTGCGCGTAATTTCTTTTATATTGCTAAAATTACCTTGGACAAGAATCAGTCGGTCAGTTATCAGTTTGTCAGTTGTGAGTTTTTCTTGAGCGATTTTTAGGGTGCCAGTATTTAAATCTATGCCAAGGAGTTTTCCGTGTGGCGTCGTTCGTTCCAGTATTGCGGCGCTGTGCCCTCCTTCGCCCAGGGTGCCATCAACAAAGTTTTGATTCGGTTGTGGGTTCAGTAGGTCAATCGTTTCTTTTAGTAGTACCGGGATGTGCATATTAGTACATGCCGAGTTCGCCTAATTTTTCTGCCATACCCAGCATGTCTTTTTCAGCGCCTACCCGGAATGCATGCCATTTTTCTTTGTCCCATACTTCCAAGCGATTCAGTACGCCCACCATGACGACTTCTTTTTTTAAATCTGCATACCCTTTCAAAGGGTCGGGAATGAGCACGCGCCCCAGAGCATCGGGCATAACTTCTTCTGCGCTACTAAACATCAGCCGTACAAAGTTGCGAGTTGTTTCTTGGCCAATGGGGAGTTGTGAAAGTTTTTTGGCGATTTCTTCCCACACAGGGTAGGGGTACACAAACAAACATTGGTCGGGGCCACGGGTGATTACCACGCGTTCGCCCATTTGCCCACGCAGCTTTGCCGGAATAGCAAGGCGTTTTTTTACATCAATACTGTACTGATATTCGCCTGTGAGCATAGATTGAGAATGAGTTATCCCCTTTTAAGCCTGCTTATCCACCACTCTATCCACTTTTCGCCACTTTTGATTCATTCTACGCCACTTTTGAATACTCGTCAATAGTTTTCTCCCACTTTTCTGCCTTCGCCTCTCCCTTTACGGGACCCAGTAGGTCAATGTACTCATTGAGAGGCCCCGCCAGTAGGCGGGGGTGAGGGTGAATTCGCTCGGGATTCCTGCACGAAAAAACGCGGTCAAATGTCCCTGCGAGACATTTGCCGCTCGTATCTCGGCCGTTCGCTCGGCAGATACGCCCTGACGACACGCATAATTTTGTGCTCAAAATTTGCTCCGACTCGTGCCGGTCGCACTCCGTAGGGTCGGCCAAGAGGAATACCTCACGTCATTTTGGAATTCTCCAGGTTATTGTTTTTCCTCCCCTTAGGATAAGGGGAGGTTAGGAGGGGTTACGAACCTTTCAAAAATGAAGAGCCCCGCTAAGTCGTGTCGACCGCGCGGGGCTGGGGGTTTCGCAATTGAGCGATATGACGTCGGGGGTGGTTGCCGCGGTTGTGCTGCCCGCAGCGCAATAATAATTAAGCCGTTTTTCTATTCCAATGCACAAATCAATAGCCACGCCCGATTGTTTTCTTGCTTACTTTTTACTTTTCTATCGCAATTATTTAAAGGACGACGAGTTACTTTACGATAGGCCGTTCAGGAACGCATCCAGCGCATCGTCGCGTTGTTTGCTCTTCTTCTGCTCGGCCTCGAAGTCCTGGATTTCGAGTAGCGTACATGAGAGTGCCGGAAAGGAAATGTGCCGCCACTGCCGTTTTTGTTCTATTGCGAGGACACCCTCTCTTTTGAACGCCACCGAGATGCATTCTTTACAGATCCAATTGATCTGCCAACTGCCGTCGGCGTTCCGCACCAGTTTCCCTGCGCGATTATTCACCTGTGTATTTTCTGCCCTACCGCGCTGGCAGAATACGCACACTCTGTTCTCCCAACCGGGCGGGATCTCTATGCGCCAGGCGTGTTTTCTTTTGCACGCATGACAGATCCCGCAGGTAGCACACACGGTGCCGTCGAAGGTGGTGCCTCCACAGATGCACCGCTTGTCGGCCATGATACGAGCTCCTAAGTTGTCAAGTTTTGAAAAAATTGAATTCGTCGCGGCGGTCAATAAGATCAAAGGCAAGGGGCATGTGAAGGGGCGGGTAAAGGTAAATGATTTTAAATGTGCCACTGGTGGTTTTGGTTATGTAATCGTGCTTAACCTCTAAAATATGCACCAGGCCCCAGTACAGCCAGCGGCCATTAATATTTTGTACTAAAAAATTACGCACAGGTGCAGCCTGGTACATGCGTATGTCGGGTTTTTTAAATTCAAAAACTTTGCCTTCAAACTGTTGGGCAGTGAAAGGTTTATTGTTATGCATCTCATACACCAGCTCGGCAGGAAACCCCTGCTCAAGGGTAAGTTGTAAAGTGTCGTTGAGTGTCACCGTGCTGCCCATAGCGTTTATATATTTCTCATTAAGGCCATTCAGTAAGGATATTCAAGTTTTTAATCTTCTTAAAATCACGTACGTTATGGGTAACAAGAGGTATATTATAGAGCAATGCGGTGGAAGCAATAAACAAATCATTGGGGGTGCCACGGTACTGACGTGAAAGTAATGCTGCCGTGGTTGCCACACGATGATCCACTGGCTGGATGTTCATTTCTTTAAGTAAAAGTCCAATGCTAGCCTCCTCGTGTGCGGTAAGCTTTGGATAGGCTAATAATTCAAATTCAGTTATGACTGAAATATCAATTTTAATAGTTCCCTCACCGAATGCGTCAAAAAGAGGAACAACACCGCCTTCCCCATGTAGATACTCAAGAATAATATTGGTATCAAGTAGTAGACGTGGCATAGCGCATGCGTTTTTTATCTCGAGCACGAAGTTTTCGTTGCCAGGTAACAGGGTCTGCTCGACGCGATAGTGTGCCACGTGCTTTTGCAAGAATCATTTTGCGTACCGCAAGTTCAGTGGGGAGAGTATCCCAAAGAGAAAGTGTTAATGGTGCTGATGTAGTAAGTATTTTCTCTTGTTTCATAGAGAGTTATGATAGTTTCACTATACACCCTGTGATTATGTTGGGTCAACCGCATGATTGCGCGTTATCTTTTAAAAAATGAGGCCGCAACCGGGGTGCCGGCGGCGGCCTGGGGAACGCGGAGGTGGTGGGCATCGCTAGCCCACTCCTGCGATGCCATCTTCAATCCTCTTGCGGAATGCGGCGTTCGGGTCGGAGCTCCTCGTGTGTTCAGGGATCTCGTTGGATCCCCTAATCTTCTCGAACAGAGCGCTGGCTTCTTCGGCAGTCAACTTGCCGGCGTGCTGCGCTTCCTCCAGCGCGACCCGCGCTTCATCCTTGCTACAGAACGTGATCCGCAGATCAGTGAACTCGCCCTCAAAGATGCTGCAGTGGGAGAAATGCAGCTTGTCAACGAGAAGGCCTTCTGGAGAGCGTTCCGGTTCCGCGCACTCCGCGATATCGCGAGAGATAATTACTTGCAGGTTCCGTGCCATGCTGTTCTTCTCCAAAAGTGGATGTGCGAGGGAGGGAAGGATGGTGGCATCGATCCCCCCTCGCTTTAAGGCCGCCTGATGGCGTTTGCCGCACCCGAATAGGCACCAAACAGAGGCAACCGCACACTCAAGCGAGTAAAGAAGCAGGGACGCATTAGGGGCGTGCAAGCACGCGTGCTGCGTATGTCTTTACGGAGGCTGAGTGGTGTTGGTGCATGTGATGTGCCCAGCGCCATAGGGTGGCGCTTGTTCGCTTGGCCTTTCGGCCTCTGAAGACAAACTACTCGCCCTTATCGATAAAGACCTCCTTTCTCTTAAGAGTTGCAACACGAAGTTTCTACCCCTCCTTGGGTTCTTGTACCATAAGCATCGTGAAGAGTGCAAGAAGGGTCATGGCGAGCGCAAAGGAGAATGGGGCAAGCGGGCCGTAGGCGTCCCAGAGAACGCCGGCAATGAAGCTGGCAGGAAGGGCGCAGAGGCCGGTGATCATTTTGAAAAATCCTAAGATGCTGGCGCGTTGCTCCGCGGGTGCGCTTTCAGAAACAAAAGCACTTTGTGCGGGCTTCAATGCGCCTTTGTGCATGCCATACAGCGCAAATAATATGCCGGCAGAAACCCAAGAAAGCGCCGGCATGGCAATAAATGCTACGGTGACCACCGCCCATAAGGTGAAAGAAATAATTAAAGTAAGGCGGCGGCTAAACCGGTCGGCAAATTTGCCTGAAAGCCCCGAAAAAATAGAAGCAGAAAGTGAAAAGATTAAATAAAACACCGGCAGACTAGTGAGGGGAAATTGCTGATCTTTCAAGTATAAAATCAAAAATGAGTAACTAAAAAACCCTAGGGTGAAAAAGATGTTACTTAGGGTGAAAAGATTAAAATTGCGCCCTAAGTTTTTCCATGCGAGGTCTTTGAATACATTTCCATCGCGCGTATCCTGTATGAAAAGTATCACCAGCAGCACCGAAATCAGCGTAGGAATAGCGGCAATAAGAAAAATGGTTTTGAGGTCGAGAAAAGTGATAAGCCAAATGGAAAGGAGAATGCCAAGCACTGCCCCGGCATTGTCCCACGCTTCAATAATACCAAAATTGCGTGCACGGTTTTGCCGCGTGCTGATGTCGGCCACCATGGCATCCCGTGGCGCGTCCCTCATTTTACCTGCGCGATCCAAAAATATGGCAGGGAAGAGCATCCCCCAATGACTGCTTATTGCATACCCCACGCGGCTGAGTGCGCCACACAAATACCCTGCCCAAATAAAAATTTTGCGTTTTTTAAGCCGATCAGAAAGATAACCAGAAAATACTTGCGAAATACTGGTGATGCTTTCCTTAAACCCGTCGAGTATGCCGATAACCTTGAAAGGTGCACCTAGGGTTTCCTTCAAAAACACGGGCCAAAGAGGCGCAATAATATCAGAGCCAATGTCGTTAAAAAATGAAGCTGCGGCAAAGGTACGCACCGTACGTTTAGTTTTCATATGTTAATTAGAGTTTTTACAGCACATACGCCAGTACATGCACGGCATGCCAATCAAGAGCGGTTTTTGGTACGCGCTTAAATTTTTTAATGAATTGCTTTAATGCTTTTTGTTCTTTCGTGATATCACGTGCGTTCGTCGTGTCATAGATTAACGCATCCCATATGTTTTGATGGTTTTGTTTTTTGGCATTGAAGTTTGCACCCACTACTATTTTAAACGTTCGTAATGCAGAGGGCTTCATACGTTGCTCCAACTTAGTATCGCGCAGAATGGCAGGAGGCGCCATTACTACCTGTACTACTTTTGGGATTTCCGGGAGATAAAATACCGACCGGTATACAGGTTCTAGCCCTGGTAATTTTAAGCACACCACGCGTTCGCCAGGCTCCCCTTCTGCAAGACGCCAGGGCAGGGTTGCAGCGTAGGGCATTTCGGCAACATTCGTAAAATTACAAATGGGCGAGGCAAGCGGGTTGCCGTTCGTCACTTGCAATGTGGTGGCATTGGTAGCCGCAACGGAAACTGTTGTGTCGAGTGCGGTGGTGGTAGCATTTCCACTATTCACGGTAAAACTTTGCAAGGTGATGGGTGGAGGTAATAGTGTTTTTAATGCGTTGAGAGCTTTTGCAGCATTTACTCTTCCTTTGCCTAATTTTCCTACATAATTAGGATTCACTGCATCAATGGGGTCGGCAGAATCCACCAGTACTTGAATAAGTTTTGTGGCAGGCAGATGTGGTGCCACGGCACGCATTAACGCTAAGGTGCCGCTTACTACAGGCGCTGCAAGGCTGGTACCTTGCCACAAACCACCATAGGGAGTTTGAAAATCGGTGTCGCTTGAATTGCTATACTGGGCTCCATAGATACCCTTTCCTGGTGCAGCGATGTCGACACAATTGGCACCAAAATGAGCAAACTTTGCTTTTTGATCTTGTTGGTCAAGTGCCGTCACGCCTACCACTATTTCTTTCCCCTCGCCTTCAAAACAAATAGGGTAATGGGGGGTAGCATCAAGATCCACGCCATTGCCAGTTTTATCATTACCCGCCGCTGCCACCACAATGACATTTTTTTGCGCCGCCGTTTTGAGCACCTCACGAAACGCCTCACCCACATTCCCAGTGCCTACAAAACTCATATTAATAATACTGGCGCCCTGCGCCATAGCATATTCCATGGCATGTGCCACACGGCTTGCCTCTGAAGTGCCCTGCGCGTCCAGTGCCTTCAGCGCCATAATGCTTACATGCCAATTAATGCCGCTCACGCCCTCGCTATTATTTCCCTGGGCGCCAATAATACCGGCTACCAAGCTTCCATGATGCGTGACGGCCCTATACTCGGCAAATCCTTTATCAATAGTAGGGTTGAGATTATTGTTGGCATCAATAAAATTCCATCCGTGCACGTCGTCGATAAATCCATTACCATCATCGTCCATGTTGTTGCCTGCGATTTCACGCGGATTTACCCACAAATTATTTTTAAAATCTGGGTGGTCAATATTAAAGCCCGAATCAATCACGGCTACAATAACTTGTTTATCGCCCGTGCTGATATCCCATGCATTGGGGGCATCAATCTGGCGTAAATACCATTGCTCGTGATACAGAGGGTCGTTGGGGAGTACCGCGGCAAAGGCAGGAGTAATGGTGAGTATTAAAAATGTCATCCCGATGAAAATGACAGAATGAAAAAAATGTTTTGTTACCATATTATTATTCCCCGAATGATCCACCACACGGCGCTAAAAAATGGGTTTGCCACATATGTCAAGAGGGGGGATGAAATTTCTTGATAGTTAATGCACCCTGTAAACAGACGCGTTGCCTCTTTATCACTTATGACGCGTGAGTTCTGCACTTCCTTCCTTTTTTTAAGTATATCATGCCACACCGATTGTGAGAAAAAATAGCGGTATACGCGTAGCTTTTCACGCCACCAGCCCATGCGGAAGGCCTGGAAAAGAAGTCCCAGCTCCATGAGCAATAAGAAGGGTGATAGAGAGATGAGCGTGAGGAAATGATAATTTTGCAACATGGTGATAAACCTGTTGCGTTCCATGAAATAGTATTTGGTGATGCTTTTACTAAAAGAGTATTTATGGTACACCACTGACTTGGGTGCCAGTACCACGCGCCACCCTTTAAGCCTCGCACGCCAGCACAAGTCCAGGTCTTCGTGATACATGAAGTATTTTTCATCAAAAAGGCCGATCTGCTGGTATAGGGAGTTGCGGACGAGCATCGCTGCTCCGGAGGCGTAGGGAATTTCGGGATAGGTTCTAGGTTCTAGGTTATAGGTTATAGAAGAGAGCGGGTCGCGGTATCCACGAGAAAAACCAAAACCCAAGAAATGGATTTCATTGCCAAGAGAGTTAATAAGGTTGGTTTGTGGATGAAGCAACAATAGCGATTGCGCAATGCCAATTTTGTTGTTGCTCTCCCCTGCTGCCACTAATTCTTTGAGCCAGTTTGCGTTTACCACCGTGTCTTGATTGAGCAATACCAGGTAGTCAGGATTAAATTGTTGTGCGTGAGCTGCAGCAACATTATTGCCACCTGCAAAGGCGGTATTTTCTTTGCTTTCTATAATATCCATGGCGATGCTCAACTTTTGGAAGTGAGACTTCCAAAAGTTGAGCTGTGCTACGGTGTCGTCACTTGAGGCGTTATCGACGACCATCACATGCCAACGATCAGGCGGATAATCGGTATTGACTAGGCTACTAAAACAATCGCCCAGGTAGCTCTGGGCGTTGTACATGACCATCAGGACCGCGACGCGAGGGGTAGCGTTATTGTTTGTCATTTTTAATATCTTTAAGCGCAAGTGCGGTGACAATTTTGCTTATATCTTGGTCGAGTTGATCAACCGTCACAATGAGATAAAATACTAAAGAAAAAAGAATAATCATGCCTATATAGAGCATAAGATCAGCGCCACGCCCCACGCCTACCATGGTGGCAAGCCGCGAGGTGATGTCTGGATTAAGCGCGATAAGAGTAATGCTTCCCCATACCAGAATCCAAAACAGCAATGCATTCCATGCAATGCGACGTTGGAGAAAACGCTTGCATGTTCGTATAAGAGCAAGAACACTTATCCCTACAAGAATAAATTGGATGGGCGTCATAGGTTAACTCATCAAACGCCTTAAAATAAGGTGCCATGCTGTGGTAAATCCCAATTTTATATTTTGTCCCTTGGAAAGAGCATACGATGTATAAATAGGATGAATTGCAATTTCTGCAACGCGAAGGTGCTGATGAAAGAGCTCTCCCACAATGCCACTCGATACTTCCATGCGCATACTTTCCAAATTAAGTTTTAATAATGCCGCGCGTGAAAATGCACGCAGACCACTTTGCGTGTCGCTCATGTAGCGACCATATAAAATGAATGTAAGAATATTAGCCACCAATCCGCCCAAACGCCTATGCGCGCCTCCGTTCTTCCATTGTGTGCTTTTATTCGCAAGAAATCGTGATCCAATTACTGCATCAGCCTCGCCTTTCATAATAAGTTCTTTCATGCGAGGAATATCGCGCGCATCGTGTTGCAAGTCAGCATCAAAGGTAATAATAATATCGGCGCCCTTTAGGAGTGCGCCCGCAATACCAGTACGCAGTGCCGCGCCCAAGGTGTAGCGGCGATTAATAATATGGGTAAGTACGGTGGCACCCGCTTGCGTAGCAAGCGTTGCGGTATTATCGCGTGAGCCATCATTCACCACGATCACTTCATCACAAAAGGCTCTCGCATTGCGTACAGCCTCAGCCACGGTTGTTTTTTCATTGTATGCAGGTATTACTACAATGGTTTTCATATACTACATTCCCAAGATTCCTTTATGCGCCAAAATATAATCGTAGGTGCGGCGGATGCCATCAGTAAGGGGCACCAAAGGAAACCACGAAATAGTTTCTCGTGCTTTATGAATATCGGGCAAGGCAAGCGGAAGCTTTTCTTCATTGCCTGCTTCACTATGTATATTTGAAGTAGAACCCGTGATTTGCACTACCGATTGCGCAACATCACTCAAAAGTACTGGCTGATCAGAACCAATATTCAGGAGTAAAAACCCTTGGCTATCCCCCATCATTTTCACCAGTGCGTCAATAACATCGCTGACATAGCATAGACTTGCTTTCGCTTGCGGGTTGCCCTTGATCACCAAATTCTCGTTGCTAATGGCTTCATCAATGAGGTCGGCAATTAAATTGCCTTGCCCCACGGCCATACGGGGGCCATAAATACCGAACAAACGCGCTATCCGTACGGGGAATTGAAACCGTTGTTGATACATAAAGCTTGCCATTTCGCCAAAGCGTTTACCTTCGTCGTACGCCGCACACGATGAGAACAGGTTTACAATCCCTTCATCTTCTTCTTTAAGTGGTGTGTCGCTCCTGCGAGGCCCATACACCACGGCTGAAGAGGCAAACAAAAATTTCGCATTGTATTTTTGGGCAATTTGCAAGGTTTGCAAGGTACCCATGGAGCATACCGAAAGCGTTTCAATGGAATGTTCATCGGCTTTGCCCGGGGTATTGGGGCAGGCCAAATGCCACACTTCTTGAATGCCTTGGAACGCTACTTTAAAGCGGCTAAGGGCCGGTAAGGTACCAAGGTCGATGGGTTGATTGATATCGTGGCGGACAAATTCAAAATCGGGATTAGAAAGCAAATGATCAATATTGCGTTCACTGCCAGAAATAAAATTATCCACACAAATCACTTTATTGTGTTTGAGGAGTTCTTCGCATACGTGGCTCCCTAAAAAACCGGCGCCGCCGGTAACCAGTACATTGGGTTTGGTGAATAAGGGCATATAAAAAAGTTCAAATATCAAAGCTCAAATGTCAAAATTATGGTATCATTCTTTTTTCTTTTTTGGAAGGGTGATGGTGGGCGGTGCGCTGTAATGCGGAGCCAAGGGTTGATAGTCATTATGCGGCGTAGGGTCATCCACTTGTTGTAATGGAATATGCAAAGCCCACGCCATGGTATTTAGAACCGTGATTACATTTCGTATGATAGTAAATGTGGGTGCACTATTCACCATTTTAATGCGCTTAAGGTGTTGTGGTGTTATTTTTTCTGCATGCAGAAAATCGTCAATAATACCAAGAAGCTCTTCTGAGTGAGCATAGCACACACTTTTGCTCGGCCGAGCATTTTGGTGTGGTTCACTAATTTGGAGTGTCATACTCCCCTCATGCGAGGGATCAAGGAAAAGGTACATAGGTTTATTGGATATGCCGCTTAAGGCGTTCGTAAAATCCTGGGCGAGAACCTGCATAGTGAATAGTGATCGATGATGCGCCCTCGTTAATAGTGTAAGCGATGCGATACTTGATGCCATTTAAGGAAAAATGAAAACTCCGGAGTCACGAAAGCGATCCGGAGAGTTGGTTACCTATCGCGCCATAGATTATAATTCTTTGAGCATGCCTTGCGTGGCCTCATGAGCACTTTTCGTGATGATGTTCATGGCTTTTTTATCCATGAGAAGTTCGAGCGTTTCAATGTCGCGTTCAGACATTTGCGCCAAGGCGCTGGCAATTTGTGGAAGGGTAATAGGCAGCGCAAAGGTAGGAGATGTTATAGTTTGAGCAGTAGACATAGTACGAGTATAAATACTTAAGACATATCTTAGTATATTCCTTGTAGCCACATGAAGTCAATAATCTTATTTTTGTGTTTTAAAACGAATATCTGTACCATCACTCGTCATGGCGATATCGCCATTTTGGTCAGTACGATAGATTGTTGCTCTATGTTCTTGTAATCGTTGTACCACGGTGGGGTGTGGGTGTCCATAACCGTTGTTGGCACCAACCGAGATGACTGCGTAATCAGGATTTACTGCCTTCAGCCAGGCTTCGGTGGTAGAAGTTTTACTGCCATGATGGCCTACTTTTAATACGTCAGCGGCAAGATTATGCTGTTGGGCGATAAGGTGCTTTTCGCCTTGGGCCTCTAAGTCGCCCTCAAGCATCACTGAAGTATCTTTGAATCGCAATAGCCCCACCACCGATGAGTTATTCATATTTTTGTATGCGCCAAGGGTGCGGTCGGGGTACAAGATATCAAGCGTGAGGCTATCCCCCATACGAATACGGAGTGGTTCATGAATAAACGTGGTGGGAATATTACGCGTGGTGAGTTCTTCCAAAAATTTGGTGTAGATAGCATTGGGTGCGTCCACACTGCTTACAAGGGCTTGCTTTACTTTGTAGCGTTTCAACACATCGAATAAGCCTTTGTAATGGTCGGTATGGGGGTGACTCACCACCATAAGTTCAATGTCTCTGTCCCAGAACGGCAAGGTGCGGCCCACTTTGCCTACGAAAGCGTTATTGGGGCCGCCGTCGATAATAATATCTTGGCGGTAGGGCGTGCGAATAAGGATGCCATCGCCCTGCTCCACATCAAAAAACCACATACGAAGGCTGCTATCGCTTGCATCGCTCGTGAGGGCAATAAGTGCCACGCCGCTTAATGCCCAGGCAATGGCGAGTACGGCAAGAATAAGGCGAAGGGTTTTAGTGGTCATAGATTGTAACATGTCATTCCGAGTGAAACGAGTTTAGGTTTTGGTAGCCGCAGGCTTCAGCCTGCGTTCATCTAAGGTTCGCAAGCTAAAGCTTGCGCCTACCGTCATTCTCCTTCTTTACAATAGTAAAGAGAATGATATATATCCCCCACATTAAGCCTAATGACATTTTAGGAAAATTCATTGCTGCAAAGGGTAAAGCGGCAAACCATTCACTGATGCGAATAATATATTCAAGTGGTACAAAAGTAATGGCGCCAAGGAGTGATCCCACTGGTGGCGCAATAATACCGACCATGCCAGTAATAATCCCCAACAACATCACGAGCGGTACTACGGGTACTACTAAGAGATTGGTGATAAGTGCCACAAAAGAGAATCGGCCAAACACATGCAAGATTAGTGGGGTAGTAGCTATCAGCGCGCCGAGGCTGGTGGCGATAATGCCTCGAAGGCCCCATAAGCGAGGAGTAAATTTAGTTAAGCCTGTTTCAATAATGGGGGTAAGAAACAACAATCCTGCCATGGCCAAAAATGTGAGTTCAAACCCAAGATCAAACACCAAAAGACGCGGGTTCACAGCAAGCATTGCGCCCGCTACGATGATGAGAATATTAAAGGGTTTCCCTATGCGCCCTACCACATGGCTTAACCCTAAGAGCGCTGCCATAATGCCGGCTCGCACCACCGATGCTTCTGCCCCCACCATGAGTACAAATGAAAGCACCATGCCAAGGCTTATGGCATATCGCATGCGTGGCGAAAGGGAGAACAGTGTCAGTATGCCCAGTATCATTCCTACTACAATAGTAATATTGTACCCCGACACGGCAATAATATGGCTAAGCCCTGCATCGCGAAAATCAACAATAAGATTTTTGGGGAGGTCTTTATTTTTGCCCAATAAAATACTGCGCATAAGGCTTGCATGGGGTTCGGGCAATGCCGCGTTGAGCGCATCATCAAAATGCGTTTTTATATTCACCAGGAATGCAGGAATTTGTGGCGGCGGTGGTTTTTCTGGGCTTGCGTTGAATCGTGCAGCGCCTAAAAATGCACTCGCACTACATGCGAGTGCTACAAGTAAGAGAGTTCCTCTATGATACGAATACGGCCGCAGCAGTAGTATGTATATTAAAAAAAGCGCAGATGCGCTTAGGGGAATTAGTATCCAGAATTCAATTTGTAATGATGCAAAAGCAATACCCAATATAAAGGCCAAAAAAAGTGTTACGAGCACACGCGAAGGGCTCATGGGATTATGTTAGTGATTCTTTTTATAACACCATTGCAGCCACGTTACGGTTTTTTGTAAGCCTTGCTCAAGGGATGTTTTTGGCGTCCAACCAAGCTCTTGGTGAATATGCCTGGCACTCAAGCAGCTACGGTTTACGTCCCCTGGTCGTTCTGGGCCATAATGCGCAGGTTGTTGTGTGGTGAGTATCTTCGCCAGGTGTGCGTAGAGCGTAGTAATGGAAGTTTCTTTTCCCGTAGCCACATTAAAAAATCCCGTGGTATTCCCCTTCAGCGCCGCAAGATAGGCTTGTACTACATCACCCACATATACAAAATCGCGGGTTTGATTACCGCTGCCATGAATAGTAGGCATTTCCCCTTTTAAAAGTTGGCTTGCAAGTATTGCTACCACACCACCTTCCCCACTAGCATCTTGCCGTGGCCCGTATACATTGGCAAAGCGCAACGATACAAAGGGAATGCCGTACCTGCGTTGGTAATACATTAAATAACTTTCTGTTGTAAATTTAGAAATACAATAGGGTGAGGTAGTCCAAGAAAATATATTGCGCGCAGGGTAATCTTCGGGTGTTGGCACGATAGCGGCTTCACTGTAAATAGCCCCACCGCTTGAAGCAAAAATTATTTTTTTAACCCCCCACCTACGTGCGTGTTCAAGAATATTAAGAGTACCAAGAATATTGGTATGGGCATCATGCACGGGGTCTTGTATGGAATGCGGCACGCTAATATGGGCTGCATTATGAATTACTACTTCGGGTTGCTCGCGTTCAAAAATAGCAGCAATTGAGCTATCGCAAATATCAACAAAGTAAAAGCGCGCATGAGGGGAAATGTATTCTTGTTTCCCATGGCATAGATTGTCTATCACAATAACATGGTGCCCCTCCTGTATCAGGGCATCAGCAACATGACTTCCAATAAACCCAGCACCTCCTGTAATAAGAATTTTCATATAACACAATAGCGCAGTATAGCAGAATACACGGTTTTACCAACCCTTGCCTTTTTAATGCTTATGTGTTAAAAGAATACCTATATGAAAATCGCGCTTTTGGGCCATCGGGGCATACCTAATACCTATGGTGGATTTGAAACATTAGCCCAAGAATTAAGTGTACGCCTTGCTGCCCTTAACAACAAGGTTATTTGTTATTGCCGCACGCAATACTTCAAGGAACATCCTACAAGTTACGAGGGTGTGAGCTTGGTGTATGTTCGTACGATTCCCTGGAAAAGTTTGGACACGTTGTACCATACATTTGTGAGTGCTTTGCACCTGATTTTTAAGAATACTGCTTCTACGGCCCTTGTAGTGAATGTGGGTAATGCACCCGCTGCCTTGTTGCTCAAAGTATGCGGCAAAAAAGTGGTGTTATGCGTGGATGGTCTTGATTGGCAACGTAAAAAATGGGGGTATTTTGCAAAGCTGTATCTACAAGCCTGTTCGTATCTTGCGCCCTACGCAGCGCATGCGGTGGTAACCGATGCTGCTAGTGTGCATACTTGGTATAAGAGCGTACGCAAAGTAAACAGCACCATGATCCCCTATGGCACTGACATTGAAGATGCAGCAGGGCACCCCACGATTCTTGTTGATTTAAAATTAACACCAAAAAAGTATTTTTTATACGTAGCGCGGCTTGAGCGTGAGAATAACCCTTTATACGTGGTGAAAGAATTTGTGCGTGCAAAAAGTCCTTATCCTTTAGTGATGATGGGTGAGAACCATTATAACAAGGCGTATGTACAAGAAGTGCAAACTGCTGCGGGTAAAGCTCGCGTGATCTTTACGGGAGCTTTATTTGGCACTGCGTACAAAACATTATTAAAAAATTCTTTGGCGTATATTCGCGCAGCAGAGGTAGGCGGCGCCTCGCCTGCCGTGATTGAAGCCATGGGCAGGGGCGTATGCGTGCTTGCCAATGACAAGCCTGAAAATAAAGAAATGCTTGGTGATACAGGAATATTTTATAACTTTACTCCAGGTGCTTTAGGGAAACTGTTCACACGCGTGAATAAGAATCCTCGCGAAGCAGTTGCGTTGGGCGTGAAGGCGCAAGAACGCGCAGCCAAGCTGTATTCATGGGAGCATATCACCATGACATATCAAGAACTTCTCCAAAATGTACAAAAGAAGGCTGCAATATCTATCCCCCCCATTCTCATTACGGGTGCCGGGGGTATGTTGGGTAAAGAATTATATGATTATTTTTCACCGCATTATAAAGTAGTCGCTACCGATATTAATCTCACGAGCCCGTACATAGAATATTTAGATGTGCGCAAGTTCCGCGACTATGAACGCATGATTTTGCGTGTGCGTCCGCAGTATATTTTCCACTTAGCTGCGCTCACCAATTTAGAGCAATGCGAGGCGCAGCGAACTAATGCTTTTACCACCAATGCCATATCAGTAAAATATGCTGCGAAGCTTGCGTACAAGTATGGTGCCAAGTTGGTGTATATTAGTTCTGCGGGCGTTTTTGATGGGCGAAAAAAATGGTATACCGAAACAGATGAACCTAAGCCTATTAATATATACGGGTTTACCAAATATTGCGGTGAACTGTTAGCCAAGCAATATGCGCCTGATTCACTCATTCTTCGTTCGGGGTGGATGATGGGGGGCGGTGAGGCGCGTGATAAAAAGTTTGTGGCAGCGCTCGTGAAACAGATTGCCGAAGGCGCGAAAACTCTGCATGTGGTGAATGATAAGTTTGGCACGCCTACCTATGGGTATGATGTGGCGCGTAATCTTGAAGTGCTCTTGAAGCACAAGGCTTCGGGCCTGTACCACATGGTATGTGGCGGTTCGGCCAGCCGTTATGAAATTGCGTGTGCAATTGTAAAGAATCTTGGGTACAAAAACACCATTCAAGTGAAGCCGGTAAGCTCTCCCTATTTTAAAACCACGTATAGCGCCCCGCGCCCTCGCTCGGAGAATCTTGTGAATGCACGGCTCAATGCTGAAGGCTTGAACCGCATGCAGCCATGGGAGCATTGTTTACGGCAGTATTTGGAGAGGGAGTTCTCGTATGCACGGAATCCTGTGGCGCGACGAGCACTTCTCTCGCTTAGATTCCAATTTCCAGGAACTAAGTAACACATGATGTCATCCTGAGCGGAGCGAAGGATCGCTTCAACGACCTTTTACGCTATATGCTACGTTAAGGGATTCCTCATTGCATTCGGAATGACAGACTAAGATAGCTTCCATGTTTGATAGCTTGCAATAAATTCTCCTAAGTTTCCCTCCAACACGCTTTCGGCATCATTGGTTTCAAACTTGGTGCGGTGGTCTTTCACCATTTTGTACGGGTGCAGTACATAGCTGCGTATTTGACTGCTCCATTCGGGTGCCAGCACTTTACCGCGAATACTTTGTTTTTCTTTGTCGAATTTCTGCTCTTCTAGCTGCAGTAATTTTGTTTTTAAAATCGCTAGCGCCTTTTCTTTATTTTGTAGCTGGCTGCGTTCTTCTTGGCAGCTCACGGCAATATTGGTGGGAATATGTACCACGCGTACGGCGGAATATGTGGTCTGCACGCTTTGGCCACCATGGCCGCCTGCTAAAAATACATCAATGCGCAGGTCTTCGGGCTTAATAACAATTTCGGGCACATCATCAAGTTCGGGCAATATTTCTACCAGCGCAAACGAGGTGTGGCGCATTTTTTCTGCATCAAAGGGGGAAATACGTACCAGGCGGTGTACCCCTGCCTCGCCTTTCAAATACCCAAAGGCATAGGCGCCGCTCACTTCTATGGTAACGCTTTTTAAACCCGCCTCTTGCCCTCGGCTTTCATCCAGCACATGCGCAGGCCATTTACGGCTATCGCAATATCTTAAATACATACGCAGCAACATGGCTACCCAGTCTTGTGCTTCAGTGCCCCCCACCCCGGCATGGATAGAAAGAATGGCGCTGCGTTGGTCGTACTTGCCGCCAAATGAACGTGTGAAGGCACGGTCGCTAACGCGTTTTTCGAGTGAGGCGAGAGTCTTCTCTATTTCTTCTTGGTAGTCGCCGGCTTTAATTGAGGTATTTTCGTCGGGATCCAAATTTAATTCTGATAATTCTTCCAACTCGTGCAGTTCTTTTTCGTCCTTCTCTAATATTTCCAGTGACTCACTTAATTCTGCCAGCCTCTGACTTTTTTCTTTGGCCGTTTTTTGATCATTCCAAAAACCAGGGTTGTTCATCTCTTGCTCTAATACAGCAATTTCCTTGCTCCGCTTGGCAGGGTCAAAGAAACCTCCTCTCCTCGTCAAGCTTTTTTTGTAGCTCTTCGAGCCGATTTGAAAATTCGGACATAGATTTTAATGGGTATCTTTTGATTTTTTTTCCATGGCTTCACGTACCATTTTAGCTAGAGAGCTTTCTGGTTCTTCATGTGTTGTAGTTGCCTTTATTACTGCCTCTAATAGTACTATTGCGTCTTCTGGGTCAATCATGAAATTGGCATCTGCTGGAATTAGTTCTTCTGCTCCTATTAGGTTTTTTCGTTTCCAAGCATCCTCTTTATTAAAAGTATTCGCAGGAATAAGTTGTTTGGCTTCCTGAAGTAGCGCGCGAGCTTTTGGGAGTAGCTTTGCCCGACGTTCGTATTCTTGTTTACGATCCAGTATTTTTTGGAGCGTCAATCGTACCGTGCCCAAAATATCTTCGAGAGTTAATTCTGTCCCAATTTCGTCTTTGCTCTCAAAAACCCCCACTGCATAATTATAATCTAGGTTTAGGCAAGAATTTAAATATTTTGCACCCCTCTCCGCACAAAGCGTTCTGATGTGCTGAATAATATTTGTTATCTTTGTTTCTGGTGGTAATTCACTTTCAGGAGTTGGTCTTTGGTAATCGCTCATATGTTCTTATGAGTTTTTTAGTTTAGGTATATTTTATAACTTTTTCTTCACTAACATTTTTAGCTCTTCGTTAAATTTTTCTATTGCAGTATTAATAAGCGGGTGGAACTGTTCATACAGTTTTTTCTGTTGCACGTAATTACTTGCCTCCATGAGCGAGTCAAAAGTACCGGCATCAAACCATTTACCCTTTAGTAGCCCTACTTCCAGCTCGCCTTTTTGTAAGTACCAATTGTGAAGGTCTACAATTTCTAATTCTCCCCTTGCGCTGGGTTTTACTTGCTTAGCTACTTCTACCACGCGTTCATCATACATATACATCCCAGGAATAGCGTAGTCACTGATCCAGGTTTTTGGTTTTTCTACAATCGCAGTTGCTTTCATCTGGACATCAAACTGTACCACACCGCTACGTTCGGGGTCGGGCACTTTTACGGCGAAAACTTTGCCACCTTTTTTAAAGGTTTGTATATCATGCGAAAAGTCGTCTTCAAAAATGTTATCACCCAAAATCATAGCAACACTGTCGTGGTCAATAAAGCTTTCGCCCACAACAAAAGCATCAGCAAGCCCTCGTGGCACTTTTTGTACTTTAAACTCCAGGCGAATGTCATTGCGATCAAACATCGAGCCCAGCAAATTGATAAAATGCCCTGAATGCTCGGGGGCAATAATAATAAGAATGTCTTTAATGCCGCCCTTCACCAGCACATTCAGCGGATAAAAAATCATTTGCCGGTCGTACACAGGCAATAATTGTTTTGAGGTGGTGGCAGTAAGAGGAAACAGCCTTGTGGCTGCCCCTGCGGCGAGGATGATACCTTTCATATTTGTTTATTCTATACGCTATATCTGCGCACAACAATATTGACAGATTATTATTATTGTGCTATATATTTCAAAGTCGTTTCGATTTCCTATGCATCCGGAAGACTCTTTTAGCAAGAGGTGAGTGGTCATGACGAACTTGCAGGTGAAGTGTTTTTTTTCCGGAGGTGACCTAGAGCAGGTTGTCAACGCGTGGCTCAAGGCTACGAGTGGGGTTGAAGTCGTGTCCGTGGTTCAGTCGTGCGTATCGGGGGAGGCCGGCTACACCATCGTGTTGACCATTTTCTATAGGAAGAACGACTAGGGTCGAGATGCGATGATGATGTGGTGGTCCGCGGGGCGGATGACGCACAGTTGCGTGCCGCCCAGGGGATCTTCGGAAATGCAAGGGAGGGGGCGGAGGGGGTGAACCAGAGCACTGGCACTCCCCTCCGCCTTATTTTTTTATTTTTTAGGAATTCATTTCTGGTAGGCGCGGGCTTTAGCCCGCGTTCATCTAAGGTGCGCAGGCTAAAGCCTGCGCCTACCAGACGCACAATTCGTTTATATTAAATTTCATTCCATGTATCGAAGTTATACAGCGTTGATCCTTTAAAAGGATATTGTTGCCAATTTTGTACAAGGTTTTTGCGTAATGGATTCGCAAGAATATACTTTACTTGTTTTGTAATATCTTCGTCTTTTCTGAGGATGTGATCGTAAAAATCTTTTTGCCACGCTGCGCCACTCTTGCATTGAGAGAGCCAATAGCCTGTTTTTTGTTTAAAGTTTTTCATGCACGTATAGAGATCGGACGATTCTTGTGTACCTGTTAGAAGAATATGAATATGATCTGGCATAAAGAGATACACGTGGGCTTCGCAGGAATATGTTTTCAAGGATTGAAGTAATATAGCCTCGATTGCATTGAATCGTTCTTGTGCAGTAAAGAACAGCATTCTATTTTTTACACACATAGTAAATGCGGCACACACGGTGCCAGTATAAAGACTCCGATCTAGGCGATGCGATTTTTCGAGGATTGGTTGCATAGGCATATTGGATTTATTGGTAGTCGCAACCTTTAGGTTGCGTTCCATGGCTTTGGTTCTATAAAATCATTTTGTCATTATAACAGAAGAGCCTGGCATACGCCCGGCTCTTTTTAGAAAGAAGGTGCGCAGGCTAAAGCCTGCGCCTACCATTTTGATGTTACAGTAAATAAAAAGGCGGGCAAAATGCCCGCCTTCCTTTTACACAAACAATGGCGCAAGGACAAGGGTGAGCGTTGCAAGAAGTTTAATCAATACATGCAAGCTGGGGCCGGCGGTGTCTTTGAAAGGGTCGCCCACAGTATCGCCGGTAACCGCTGCTTTATGCGTATCGCTGCCCTTACCACCAAAATTACCTTCTTCAATCCATTTTTTCGCATTGTCCCATGCGCCACCCGCATTGTTAAAGTAGGTGGCCATAAGAATGCCGGCAATGGTGCCCACCATCAAAAGCCCAGCCTCTGCTTCGGCTCCCAGCCATATGCCAATAACAATCGGTACCACAATGGCTAATGCCCCAGGGAGCACCATTTCCTTTAAGGCCCCGCGGGTAGTAATATCAATGGCTTTGGAATAATCTGGAAGTTCAGTGCCTTTCATAATACCAGGGTGTTCTTTAAATTGGCGGCGTACTTCGTTCACAATATAAAACGCAGCTTTACCTACGGCGCGAATAGCCAAAGAAGAAAATACAAATACCAAACCCGCACCCACTAGGCCACCCACAAACACTTCTACTTTTGCTAAGTCTACCGTTTCCAGTTTTGCTTCTTCTAAGTAGGCAGAAAAAAGTAAAAATGCCGCAAGCGCTGCGGAACCAATGGCGTACCCTTTGGTTAACGCTTTGGTGGTATTGCCCGCGGTGTCCAGTTTATCCATGACTTTGCGGTACTCTTGTGCCTCGCCACTAAGCTCCACAATACCTGCGCCATTGTCGGTAATGGGGCCAAACGTGTCCATGGCCAAAATATACGCAGCTGTGGCAAGCATACCCATAGTGGCCATGGCCGTGCCATACAGTCCCCCGCCTTCTACCCCAGAATGAGTTCCCAGCCAATAGCTGGCCAAAAGCGCGCCGCCAATGGTAAGCACGGTTAAGCCCGTGCTCTCAAGCCCCACCGCAGTACCGGCAATAATATTGGTGCCATGCCCCGTGCGAGAAGCTTGAGTAATGCTGCTTACCGGCCTAAAGCGCCCTTCGGTGTAGTATTGAGTAATATACACAAATACTAAACTGGTAAGAATACCCACCACGCCGGCAGCAAAAAACCACATATTGCCCAGGAGCAAAAATTTCGTGCAGAAATAAAACGCCACTACCGCAAGCGCAAGGGTTACATAGTAACCACGGTTCAGTGCGCTCATGGCAGGTTCATTCTCTTTCGCGCGTACACTAAAAATACCCACAATCGTGGCAAGTAACCCAAACGCACGAAGCACCAAGGGAAACAAAATGCCACCAACCCCAAATGTGGGGTAAAGTGCCGCGCCCAAAATCATAGCACCAATGTTTTCGGCTGCGGTGCTTTCAAAAAGATCTGCACCACGGCCTGCACAATCGCCCACATTGTCACCTACTAAATCCGCAATCACGGCAGGGTTGCGGGGGTCATCTTCCGGAATACCTGCTTCAATTTTACCTACTAAGTCTGCGCCTACATCGGCTGCTTTGGTGTAAATGCCACCACCCAATTGCGCAAACAGCGCCACGAGCGACGCACCAAACCCATACCCTACTAACATGCCAGGAATGGCAGTCACTTCATAGCCAAAATATTTATATACCAAGTACATTCCTGCAATACCAAGAAGCGATAAACTTACCACAATCAAACCAGTAATGGCACCGCCCTTGAGTGCCACTTGTAAGGCGGCATTAAAACCATGTTTAGAAGCTGCCGCACTGCGTACATTGGCAATGGTGCTCATGACCATACCAATAATACCTGCCAAGGCGCTGGAGACGGCCCCCAGTAAAAGCGCCACCGCAGTTTGCCAGCCCAAGGTGGCGTTCCCGTTTCCTGCGTATACTGCATACATACCTGCGGCCAAAAGTAAGGTAATAAGGCCAATAGTTTTATATTGGCGTTTTACAAAGGCATTGCTGCCCTGGCGTATGGCTAATGCAACCTTTTGCATTTGCGCAGTGCCTTGTGGCTGGCGCTTGATCCAGTTAATTAAAAATCCCACTACAGCGAGTGAGAACACCGAGATGCCAATAGGCAGGTATTCGAGGGTCATAGGGTATTTATTTATTAAAAAAAATGTCATTCCCGCGTAGGCGGGAATCCAGGCCCGTATTAACCTGGATTCCGGGGTTGCGCCGGCACATGCGCGTTGGTACGCGCAGTATCTCCTCACCTTCGTTCGTCGAGATGACAAAATAACTCTACCTATTTCCCAGCATTTTTGCAAATTATGTTGGCATTGACGAGATTATTTTAAAGTGTCCTTATATTTTATAGCTGGTGCCCTGAATTCACCCCTCAATTAGGACACTCTCTCTTGAATTAATTTCATACTACCC
>CAYHRN010000002.1:0-33210 GCA_964359155.1 uncultured Gammaproteobacteria bacterium
TTTTCATATGGGACACTCTAACACAGAGTGTCCTAATTCATTACGGAATGAACGTTTGAGGTGCAGTACCTATTTGTTGTAAGTATATTACAACATTTAATCCATGTCAATAGCCTATAAGCTATATTAAATGCTTGCTTAAGTAGCCATATACGTTTTTTACGTATCTTTTTGTAATTCTTAATTTACATATATAGCAGTTTGTGTGAGAATGTGTATGTAGTGGTTGTTGGAAACAAGTTTGACTTTGTTCTTTTACATTACAGGGGAGGAAGCTGTGGAGACAAAAGAAGTGCTGCGCCTTGTAAAGCTCTTCTTCGTGAAGGAAAACTGGGGCAACGGAAATCGCTATGTTGTCAACGACACGCTGGCGCTGAAGTTCAGTGGCGACCAAGAAGCGGCACGCTTTCTCGTGAAGGTAATCCGCTTCTGGTGCGACAAGCAAACGATCTTCTGTTTTGATTACAGAACAAAGCAGGAAAATGGAAAGTCGGTCCTTCTGCTGGAGAATGAGTGGACTTTTTCTCTCTGCTCCAATGGGGAGATGGGAACTTCCTGCTGGCGGACAAGCAGAATCCTTGACAAAATCTTCGAGGACGGCAAGAAGTTCGTGGCGCTGCCCTTTGTTGGGTACTCGTCTACGCTCCGATTCAACCTCCTGAAGGACTTCGCGAAGAACGGACGCGACAGCGTCCTGCGTCTGATAAAAAAGGAGGCGCGGAAACGGGAGGTTGCAGACAGGAAGGCTGAAAGGAAGATTGCGATCCAGGAGGCCACAGGGCAATATTGCGAGGCTGCGCGTGCTTTGCGAAAGTGCGGCGTAAACCCGGCCCGCATCAAAGTCTCGGATTCCCAGTAGCGCCCCGACCCGAGCACGTCGCAGAACCGCTCCTCCCAGATTCGCAGCTCCGCCACGTCGGAGTTGAAAAAATAACGGTCTTCAGTTGCCTACCTTCAAACGGCAACGCAAAAGGACAGATGCACTTCATCTGTCCTTTTTTCTTGTGCTAACTAGAAAGAAAACTTTTTACATCTTCAGGGGTAATATCGGCGTCTTTGAGTATGCCGTGCAAAAGCCCCTTACCGAAAGTTTTTCCTCCATGTACCGGCACCGAGACAATATGCCCATCACGTGCACGCCAGAAAATATGATGGCTTCCTTCAATACGATCAAGCACAAAACCTGCGTGCTGCAGCACGCGAAATAACTTAACGTGCATTAAGCACGGGAAGACGCGGCATAAAGCGGCATCATGGAAACCTCTATGGTTTCAATCATTTCAATACTGGTATCATGGGGAATGGGTTCTTGATGCGCTTGCAGGGTTTTTATATAGCCGTAGATCGCCTCACGAAGATTCTTCTGTGCTTCGGCAATGGTGGTGCCCTGGCTATGGCACCCACGCAATGCAGGAACATACCCATGAAATCCTTTGCCATCTTTTTCAATAAGGATGCGGTAGGAGAACATTTGTTCTGAATGTATTTTTTTTGCCATATAGGGGGGTATTCGTTTATTAACTGTACTCTGGAAATGGCCTTCTCGTCAAGCCATTTTTTCGATGAATTAACCTGGATTCCCACTTTCGCGGGAATGACAAATCTTTATTGTTTTATCGGCATCACAAGGTACAGGTAATCGTTCTTGCCGGCAACACGAAGGATGGCCGGGGCATTGCCATCAATGGCGCCAAGGGTGATGGCGTCCCCTTGCAGCACCGAAAGGCCATCCAGCAAATATTGGTGATTAAACACCGCAGTAAGGGCTTGGCCAGTAATTTCGGCAGCAGCGGTTGATGCCCCCTCCCCCACCGCATCACTTTGGGCTTTTACTTCAATTGCCCCTGCTGAAGGGTCTAAAGAAAACGCCACTTCATGTAAGCCAGAAGAAGAAAACAAACTAATACTTTTCACGGTGCGCACAAGTGCCGCACGGCTTATGTTGGCATTGGTGGGGAATGCAGAGGGAATAATTTGCTGATACTCGGGGTATTTCCCTTCGGTAAGGCGGCTTACCACTTCTACCCCTGCACAAGTAAATAATACTTGATTTTCTTCTACCGTAAGCGCAACTTCAGACGCGTCTTCTGGTTTGAGGGAATTGACCACACGCCCTACCTCTTCCAGTGTGGCGCGAGGTATCACCACACTAAATTCTTTAGGGGTATTGGTGGCAAGATTTATTTTAAGCTCGGCCAAACGATAACTGTCAGTGGCAGCCACGGTAAGTTGCCCCGAAGCCTCCAGCTTCATATACACCCCCTGTAATTCTTGCCGAGGGTCATTCTTGGCTGCGGCAAATAATACCTTTGTGCAAATTTGCTCCATTGCCTCACGAGGCAAGAGCACTGAAACCGGTGCTGCTACTTTAGGAATTAAGGGGTATTCATCAGCATTTATACCTTTTACCATGCCCTTAAAGTGATCAGAGGTAATATGAAGCTTTTCCCCACTCAATACACAATCTACTTTTTCTCCTTGGAGGGAAGCAATAATATCGAGTAGTAATTTAGCAGGAAGAGTAAATACGCCTTCTTCTTCTACCTTGGCACGTAAGCTCACAGAAATAGCCAATTCAAGATTAGTACTAGTAAGAGTAATGCCTCCTGTTGCAGCTTTGAGTAAAATATTACTTAAAATAGGTAAATGTACAGCCTTACGCGCTACAGGAGTTACCATGCTTAATCCTTGATGCAGTGTTGTTTGTAAACAGGTGAATTTCATATTATGCACAAGCTTATTAATTTATAAAGATTATTTAATAAAGATAGTAGTAGAGGGGAGGTGGTGGAAAAGGGTGGACAAAGGTAACTAGGTAATTGGGGAACCAGGTAACTAGGTAAAAATACTGTGAAAGAAGTCTGGAACATTGGTGGACACTATGTTAAGCAAGGTCGAATACTTTTTGTTTAATCACTTCAATTTCCCCACGTATGGCATCATTCATCCGCAATTGTTCCTCAATCTTTCCGCATGCATACATTACGGTAGTATGGTCACGCCGTCCAAGCTCGGCGCCGATGGTATCATACGACATATGTAAACAATCCCGCAGTAAAAACATAGCAACTTGTCGCGGAAATACCATTTTACGTGTTTTTTGAGGGCCTCGGATCTCGTCGAGCGAAAGATTAAAATGATGCAGCACCGTGTCCATGATTTTTTTTGCCGATGTTTTGGTCATGCGGGTGGGCGCAAGAGTAAGAAGTATTTTTTCTACCGTGTCTTGGGTGGGTGGCACGCGGTAAAATTCATGATAGGCAATAATTTTATTTAAGGCACCCTCCAGTTCACGGATATTTTCACGTACCGTATTGGCAATGCGGGAAAGCAAGGCATTGTCCAACTGCACGCCCTTTTCTTTGCACTTGGCAGTTAAAATGGCCATACGTGTTTCGTAGTCTGGTGCACTTACATCGGCTACCATACCACTTTCAAAACGTGAGATAAGCCTGTTTTCGAGTGCAGGGATAAGGCGCGGTAAACGGTCAGAGGCAATAACGAGCTGGCGATTGGTTTCTACGAGTGCATTGTAGGTGTGGAAAAATTCTTCTTGCGTGCCTTCTTTGCCCGAGAAAAATTGAATGTCGTCAATTAAAAGTGCATGAGGCGCTCGGAAGATTTTTCTAAAATCTTCAATAGAATTGGTGCGCACCGCAGCCACAAATTGATTCGTAAACGATTCCGAGGTGGTATACAACACCTTTTTGCCCTGATTGCGAAGCGCAAGCCCAATGGCTTGCAAAATATGAGTTTTCCCCAACCCCACGCCCCCATACATAAAAAATGGATTGTATTTGGTGCCCGGTTGCTCGGCCACTACCCGTGCGGCCGCATGTGCTAGTTCATTGTGTTTGCCTACCACAAAGTTTTCAAAGGTATACCGTGGATTAAGGCTGGGCTCGGCAAGCTTTACTTCTTGTGAAGGTTTTGCATTGGTGAAGATAGGTGCTTGGGGAGCTGTAACACTAGGAGTTATGTTGCTGGATGCAGAGGGCGTGCCTTTTATATTGGCAGAGAGAATATATGAGGCCGATAGTATCTGCCCCTGGGTAAGCTGGGTAAGAGTTTTGACAATATCATTATGATATTTTTTTTCTACCCATTGTTGGATAAAGCTTGAAGGAACACCAATAATGGCCTTATCGCCTTCTAGGCGTAATAATGAAGTATGGCGCAGCCATGTAGAAAAATTTGCCTTACTTAGGCTGATTTCCATTTCCCCCAGTACTGCCTGCCAAAGCTGCTCTTGATTCATATTTGCGTTTCTTCTAGTAGTATACTATATTATCAAATAAGCAAATATGAGGAAGAGGTACCAAATGTGGATAACTTGTGGATAATAGTGGACAGTTATAAAAAATTATGCCCATAAAGCACGCAGGATTTTACGCACTAAGAAAAGCAAAAAAGAATGCATTACGCAATTCTAGGGTAATTGGGGGGCTTAAGCGTCTAGAAAAAAAAGTCAGAGCCGTGAAGGTAACTGAAATGGGCAAGGATACGATCTCCATGATTTCTCAAGCTTTTGACAAAGCGGTACATGCAGGCGCTATTCATGTGAACAAGGCGCGGCGAAAAAAATCCCGCCTTATGAAGGCTTTGCTGGTGAAGAAATAATAGTACTTACAAAAAGATCCAAAAATACGCGTGGGCTTCCCACGCGTATTGATTTTAATGCCATGTCAGTACGCACAAGCCTGGTGATACTGCCGCAAAGTTCTTCATGGCTAAAAAGGCGCAGGCGAGGTAATAGTTTTTGCACCACATAGGGATGAAGCCCCAGCTTCTTGGCCATGACCTCTTTTGAGGTGTCAGGGTGCTCTTGTTGATACGCAGTAAGCTGCAAAAGATTCCTGAACAATCCCATCATAAGCCCCACGGTGGCGATTTCTTCTGCGCCTGCATCAAGATGTTGGTGAAGAATAATGAGCGCCTTGGCGGTATCGCGCGCAGCAAGTGCATCAAGTAAAGGGAATAACTGTTCTTGCGCTTCTGCCGCAGGGACTAGGAGCACTACTGCTTCTGGAGTAATAACAGGTACATGAGCGTTGGTACGCTCAGTACCTCCTCGCCTTCGCTCGTCGGCTTGCACCCATGCAGTCAGTTTTTCAAGTTCTCCTGCCATACGCCATAAGTCAGGCCCCACAAGCTCTTGCAACAAAGTATTAGCAGGAGCAGAAATAGTAAGGCCGCGCTCTGCACACCATGCACTAATCCAGGCATCCAATGCCTGGGGAGTAAGAAGCTTAAATTCTTGTGCATACTCGGTGGTGGTAAGCGCCTTAAGGATGGGGTCAGTTTTTTCGGGGAGCGCCTCGTCCCAGAGAATCACAATGTCCCCCTCCTTACTTTTACCCACAAGGGTGCGCAGCATCCCAAGAATTTTTTTATGTTGGATTGCGGCAACATATTCTATTACCACCATGCGGCGGCGTGCTAATAGCGCTGGCGTAGCCAGCGCTTGCGAGATTTCTTCAGGGCGTGCAGTTTTGGCATTCAAGCTCACCAAGTTGTAGGCAGCATGAGGTACCTCGGCAAGGTATTTTGCTTTCAATCGGGAAAGTTTTTCGCGCGAACGCCACGTATCAGGACCATAAAGTACAATAAGCATAGGGTGGATTTTGACAGCTCTGCCTAGTGAGCGTACGATATTAAGCAGTTAACTACTAATGCTACTTGTATAGTATCTATGTTTGCCAATCCAGACAAGGTGAATGGTGTGGATACGTTATTAGGCCCTTCCATGAAAGCGGAGGGCACACTGGCTTCTGCAGGGAATATTGTGGTGGAGGGAATATTTTCTGGCACGCTGCAAAGCGAGCAAGACATTATGATAGGCAAGAATGCCAAAGTCACGGCATCCGTACACGCACGGAATGTGAAAGTGGCGGGGGAAGTGAAAGGCGACGTACATGCTATGGAAAAGCTTGAGCTTGAAGTCACGGCGCGAATTACGGGTGACATTGAAGCCAAGTCGGTACGTATTGCCGAAGGGGCGCTGTTGCAGGGGAAATGTACCATGATGGGAAGCACCAAAGAGTCGCCAACCATAGAATCTCGTAAACTTGCTGCCAAGCGAATTGTGGGAACTGAAGGAATTTAACCAATGTATTCCTACCTATACGATATTTTCTTGCAAGAGGGGCAGCATGATCGAACTCTTGCCGAGCTTGAAAGCCGTCTTGCGCATTTGCATCTGCAAGGTGCTATTACACGACTTTCGGTGTTGAAGGCCATGTACATGGAGATGTGGCTTAAAGACGAATTTCGGCGCGGCGTAAAAACTTTTATTGCAGTAGGTAACGATCATACCTTACATCGCCTTATGTGTCTTACCCAGGGGTACCCGGTGACCCTGGGTATTATTCCGATAGGTAAGGAAAATACCATGGCGCGTGTGCTTGGTGTGCCCTCTGGCGAGGAAGCGTGCCATACGCTTTCGCGGCGGTTCATCCACACTATCCCCTTAGCACGAGTCAATGATAAATATTTTTTAACTCACTGTAGCATGCCGCTGCCTAAAGGGAGCACGCTGCAATGCGATACCGCGTGGCGGCTGCAGAATGCTGCTAAGGGAGTTCTTTCATGCTCCCATGTGGGGCCCACAATGCCAGGGTGCATTACGGCACGTGTTACCAGTAAGGCGTGGTTTCAAAAAGAAGAGCAAAGTCAATTTTTTGCGCACAGCGTGAGTTTTCAGAATATTCGTGAGGTCCCTGTGCGCTATGATGGTGAAGAACTGCATGCCTCAACAATTCGCATTGAGGCAACGCCCTTTACTGCGCGAGTGATTGTGGGGGCTTCTTTTGTAATGCCACATACTGCTGGGCCATTGCCAGCAGTGTCATCACTATCCAATACAGCGCAAGGCCTGCAGGTAAGGTAGCGCCAATAATTACCGTGAAGGCGGGCATAAGGTAAAGCATATTGCGGTTTAATGCTGCTGCTGTTTTTTCATCAGCACTGCCTGGAACCCCTTGCGGAGGTGGCGACATGGGCATCAAGCGCGCTTGAAAAAATTGTGCTGCGCCCGCGAGCACGGCAAGAGGAATACTAGGGCGAGAAAGATCTATCAAGGAGAGGAAGAGGGGTGAAAGGTGTTCAGGATTAGGAATGAATGAGTACAGTGGCGGCAGAGCCTTGGTGCTATCCAGGCTTGTGCGAAATACTTCGTACAGGGCAATTAAAAACGGTAGTTGCACAAGCACGGGCAGGCACGAAGATAGGGGGTTGATCTTTTCTTTTTTATACAAGGCCATCAGCTGTTTTGAAAGCTCCTCCTTGTTGTTTTTAAATTGTGTTTGAATCCTTTTTACTTCGGGCTGTAAGGCTTGCATGGCTTTTTGCGAACGATACGTTTTGGCATTTAAGGGCCACAGCAATAAGCGAAGCAAAAGGGTAAGTATAATAATACTCACCCCAACGTCCGGGATGACATTATATAAAAATACTAGAAAGTTTAGCAGTGGATCAAAAAGGACAAGGTGAAAAAGTGCACTCATAAGGTAATGGGTGAAAACGGATTACAATGAAGTATTCTTTTTACAATGGAAAATAAGGCCTGAGGGAGGCTATCTTTTTGTAATGCCGTAATGGCATAGCTGGAACAGCTGGGGAAATGCCGACAAAACCCATATGGATAGCGCGCACGGAATAAGCCATGGTCCGGGCTTAAGGTGCGCTGATACATACGAAGGAGAAAAATAAAAATTTGTTTCATAGTACGCGCATCCGTTTGAGGGCTTGCGGAATCAGCAGGGAAAGCGTGGCAAAGGTTTCTTGCTCAATCCCCTTGCGGCAAGTTACCGCAATGTCGGCACCAGGACGGAAATTTTTATAATGTTGCACAAGTACCGCACGAATAAGGCGTTTGGCACGGTTCCGATCATGCGCTTTTTTAATGACGCTATTGGCAATTACAATACCTACGCGCGTGCGAGGGATATTATTGGGAATAAGCTTCCAAGAAAGCACCCCTTGTGACAAGGGTTTCCCGTATTTAAATACGCGCGCAAAATCCTTTTCCTCGTGAAGACGAAAGGGTTTAGGCAACATGTTACTTCCTGCGTACGCTCACAGCAAGGCGCTTACGGCCTTTGGCGCGGCGGCGCTTGAGTACATTGCGGCCGGTGGAGGTGTGCATACGTTCACGAAACCCGTGCGTGCGTGCACGTTTGCGCCGCGAAGGTTGATAGGTGCGTTTAGGCATAAGTGTTTTCTTTATTTGTACCCCATTTGCCTAAAAAAGGCAATTGGCAATTGCATATTGCCCATGTTCTGTTACAATTTGTTCATCTATGAACAATTTCCTCGACCTTCCCAAAAATCTTTCCAACTACGCCACATCGCGGTTTGTTATAGTGCCATTTCCTCTGGAGGTTTCCACAAGCTATGGTAAAGGCACCAAATACGGCCCTGCAGCAGTACTTAAGGCATCTGCGCAGGTAGAATTGTGGGATGAAGAGCTATGGAGCGACCCTTCAAGGGTCGGCATTGCAACATTGCCCATGCCAAAGGTTAAGAAGCTTCATGAGAATGCTCTGGGGCAGCTTGCGGAATTAACCCAGCGCGTGTATCAAGATGGGAAGTTTCCGATTGTTATTGGGGGGGAGCACTCACTTACTGCTGGGTCGCTTACGGGGATGCTCGGCGCGAAAAAGCCTACCGAGCCCATTACCATTTTCCACTTTGATGCACATGCAGATTTGCGCGACGAATGGGAGGGAAGCAAAAATTCTCATGCGTGTGCCTTGCGGCGGGCATTTGAACTCTCTCCCCTGCTCAACTTGGTGCAAGTAGGGATACGTAATATTTCTGAAAGTGAAGTGCCATTTTGGGAAGAACATAATGCCACGGGTCGCATCAAGACTTTTTTTGCTAAAGATAAAGCGCAGTGGAATATAGGCGACATGATACATGTCTGCAAAAAGACTGCGTACCTTACTTTTGATATTGATGTCCTGGACACCAGTATTATGCCATCTACGGGTACGCCCGAGCCCGGGGGTTTATTGTGGAATGAGGCTTTGAATATTTTACGTGCATTAGTAAAAGAACGAACCATCATCGGCGCAGATTTTAATGAGTTTTCTCCTATTAAAAATTTTCCTGCACCCGACTTTTTAGGCGCGAAATTGATTTATAAATTTATTGGCTATCTAACTACTAAGGAATAACGCCGCGCTTAAAAGGACGTTGCGCTGCGCGATTTCGTAAAATCGTATGCAAATTTACCTAGGTGCGGATCATGCAGGGTTTTCGTTGAAACAAGAATTGCAAGAATGGCTGGTGAGCGAAGGCCATGACGTGCAAGATATGGGGGCGTATAAGCTGAACCCGGATGATGATTACCCCGATTTTGCGGCCGCCGTGGGGCACGTGGTGGCGCATAACCCAAAGTCGTTAGGGGTGTTGCTCTGTGGGAGTGCTGAAGGGGTGTGCATTGCGGCGAATAAAATTAAAGGCATACGCGCCGTAACCCCAGGGAGTATTCAATCTGCTAGGCTTACGCGAAGTCATGACAATGCCAATGTAGTGTGTTTAGCAGGAGGTAAAACCAAAACGCCGGTGCCCGAAGTTGCCATGTCGCCCGAATGGGCGCGTGAGATTTTAAAAGTGTGGCTTGCAACACCCTTTAGTAATGAAGCGCGGCATGTGCGAAGGCTCAAAAAAATAGAGCAATTGGAAAATAATGCATGAACTACACCTTTTACACGAACTCCGTGGCTGCGTTTGACGGGATGCAAGAAGCACTACGTGTCGCCATAACGTCTATTTACTGGGAGTCCTATATTTTTATAGACGATGTGGCAACGCATCGTTTTTTGGATCTCCTGAAAGAAAAGGCCACACAGGGAGTAAGTGTTAAAATAGTATTGGATAGTGTGGGCAGCTTTCAGTTTTTTAACGCTATGCAGCGTGACCTTGCTTCATGCGGCATAGAGCTCTTATTTTTTAACCCACTACTTCCATGGCGTAATCCATATCGTTTACGTCGCTGGTGGTTTTTGCGTACGCATAGAAAATTATTAATTATTGATGGACGCGTGGGGTTTATTGGCGGCGTCAATATTGGTAAGCATTACGCAGGGTGGCACGATCTTCATTTGCGCCTTGAGGGCGTTTTTGTGCGGCGTTTTGTAGTATCATTCGCACGGTCCTACCGGCTTTCTGGTGGTCGTGATCGCCTCCTTTTGCCATCTCGCAACAATGTCGACCCTGCTTCGTTCATGAATATACTGTTTCTGGATCACTCCCCCTTCGGGGGTCGTTCATATCTTCGGCGTGTGTATAAAGCACATTGCATGGCAGCCACGCGTCGTATTGTTATAGTGACGCCCTATTTTGTGCCGCACCGCTGGCTTATGCGTGCCCTACAACGCGCAATTCGTCGTGGCGTTGCGGTGGAGGTCATTATGCCCAAAACTACCGATAGCCGCCTTTTGAATTTGGCAAATGCAGTGTGTAGGGAATTGGGTGCGCGGCGCGGCATTATGTTTTTTTTATTTCCCGAGATGATTCACGCGAAAGCGCTTTTAGTGGATGATCGGGAAGGCATCGTGGGGAGCAATAATATCGACGCACTCAGTTTTGATTATAATTTAGAGGCGAGTGTGAGTTTTTCAGACGAGCATATGGTAGGCGACCTACGCACTATTATTGAAACGTGGAAGCAGGCGTCTACGCGCTATTATCCCCATGCAAAAAAGAAATCATGGTATGAGCGGGCACTAATTTTGCTGGTGAAGCTTCTCCAACCCATTTTGTAGGAAAATTTTGTTTTTGTGCTGCATGCTATATAATACTAACCACTCACCCAGTACAGCATATGCCTCACATCATTCCCGCTATTTTAGCCCACACTGAAGAAGAATTTCAGAGTAAGCTCGAAATTATCAGAAAGCTCAATACATTTTTTCAAATTGATGTAGTGGATGGCGAGTTTGCTTCGCCTAAGACCTTTGTTGAATCCCCTTCTCGCCTCTCCCTTGAGGGGGTTCCCGTATTTGAGGTCGATCTTATGGCGAACGATCCTTTGCAAGTAGTTGACTCTTGGATGCAGGCCGGTGCTGCACGGTTTATATTTCATGCAGAGGCCAACGACGATCCCGCGCTCGTCATAAAAGCAGTGAAGCAGTATAATGGTAAGGAGGTCGGCATGAGCTTGAACCCTGAAACGCCGTGGGACGCTCTTGAGCCTTATCTTGCCGCGCTGGATGTGGTGTTGTTCCTTGGTGTGCATCCAGGCAAAAGCGGGCAGAACTTTATTCCCGAAGTGCTGGAAAAAATTCGTACCTTTCACGCTGCCTACCCTGCTATGCCTATTGAAGTAGATGGAGGGGTGACGCTTGAGAATGCTAAGGATTTAGTTAAAGCAGGTGTCAGTAGATTTGCGGTAACAAGTGCGATTTTTCATACTCCAGGCCCTGTGTACGCATTTCAACGTCTTCAAAGGTCATTAGAGTAAATAACATTCATCAAATAAATATATGTCGTTAGGGCTTATTATAGGGTTTATCCCCGTCGGTATTGTTGTGGGGATCGTGTGGTTTTTTTATAAGTTAGTTGCATGGAAGAACAAAAAAGATGTGTCATGGGATTTGGTGTTATCGTATACGGCACTTATTATTTCATTTGCTCCTTTATTGTTTATCATCTCTACGATCATTACGGATGGGTTTATTGGTCCTCACGGATCAGGATTAATTCTTGTTGTTTCTGGGTTTCCATTTACTCAAGCCATTTTTGATATTATTCTTTTGGGCACGATGTTGAAGAAACAGCCACGCCCGCGTTTAGCAGTATTCCTGAGCATCATTGCATTATTGGCACTCATTCTGTCGTCTATTTTGTTTTTTACTACTGAAGCGTAGTAGCCGAGGTAAGTGTCTTATGCCCCATATTCACGACAGTAAAGTAAAAGAGCTCGAGGAGATCGCCGTGAAGGTCCGCGAGGATATTATCACTATGCTGCTTGCAGCAGGGAGTGGGCATAGTGCCGGCCCTTTGGGCATGGCAGATATTTTTGTGGCATTGTACTTTCATATACTTCATCACGACCCCAAGAACCCCCATTGGCCTGAGCGCGATCGCCTGATTCTTTCTAATGGCCATATTTGCCCCGTGCGGTATGCCACTATGGCGCATGCAGGGTATTTTTCGCGGGAGGAGCTGAAAACTCTGCGTAAATTTGGGAGCCGTTTGCAAGGGCATCCGGAGCGTGAAAAACTTCCAGGAGTAGAAACTACCAGTGGCCCACTAGGCAGCGGGTTGGGGCAAGCTGCAGGTATGGCGTATGTGGCAAGGCTCGATAATAAACCATGGCGCACGTATTGTGCGATGTCGGACGCTGAACAAGCATGTGGCGTTACCTATGAGGCTATGCTCTTTGCCGGAGCGAAAAAGTTAAGCAACCTCACTGCAATCATTGATCGCAATAATATTCAAATTGATGGGTTTACTGAGGACATTATGCCCATTGACCCGTTGATAGAAAAATATCAAGCATGCAATTGGCACGTGCTGGAGGTAAGTGGGCATAGCATGCAGCAAATTGTGGAGGCAGTGGAAGAAGCCAAAACTATATTTGAAAAGCCCACCGTGATTATTGCCCATACCATTCCCGGTCGTGGGGTGAGTTTTATGGAGAAGCGTTTTGAATGGCATGGCATGCCGCCAAACCGTGAACAGGCGGCGCAAGCGATGAAAGAGCTAAGAACACTCGAAGGTAAAATTATCTCGGAGCATGAATAGTATGATATTAAACCAAAATGTACTTGATCTTAAAAAACTCGAGCAACGCCCTACTCGCGATGGATACGGGGAGGGGCTTGTGCTTGCCGGGAAATTAGATCCCAATCTGGTGGTTCTTTGTGCTGATTTGACTGAGTCAACGCGGTCGCTCATGTTTAAAAAAGAATTTTCCGATCGTTTTGTGCAATTAGGGGTAAGCGAGCAGGGCATGGTGGTGCTGGCTGCGGGTATGGCGCTGGCGGGCAAGGTGCCATGGGTAAGCAGCTATGCCATGTTTTGCCCTGGGCGCACGTGGGAGCAGGTGCGTACCAATGTGTGCTTGAATAATGCCAATGTGAAAATTGCCGGTGCGCATGCAGGGGTAAGTGTGGGGCCCGATGGCGCCACCCACCAGGCCATAGAAGATATTGCTATTATGCGATGCATCCCTAATATGACGGTACTTGCGCCTTCCGACATGATTGAAACTCGCAAGGCAGTGGTGGCTGCTTCAAAAATGATGGGGCCGGTATATGTGCGATTTGCACGTGAAAAAAGCCCAGTATTTACCACCGAAGACACGCCGTTTGTTATTGGGAAAGCCGAAGTATTTCGGGAAGGAAAAGACGCAGCAATTATTGCCTGTGGGCCCCTGGTGCATAATGCCCTGTTGGCTGCTGAAGCACTTAGTAAACAAGGTATTCAATGCCGCGTGATTAATAATCACACCATAAAACCCTTAGATGAGGCAACAATTGTGAAAGCTGCGCAAGAATGCGGTGCAGTGGTAAGCGTAGAAGAGCACCAGATAATGGGGGGCATGGGCAGCGCCGTGGCCGAGCTTTTGGCGAGAACATCCCCCACGCCACAAGAATTTGTAGGCGTGCACGATCGCTTTGGTGAAAGCGGTACACCCTCTGAGCTCATCGAAGCTTTGGGTATGGGGGTTGGGGCGATTCAAGATGCAGTGCGGAAAGTTTTAAAAAGAAAGAAGTAATATGTACGACCTTATTGCAATTGGCGACATGACACTGGACGTTTTTTTACAAATTCACGATGCAGAAAAACTGTGTCGTAAAGACATGCGTGATTGCGTATTGGCGTTGAGCTGGGCTGATAAAATTCCGGTAGACGAGCTGCATACGGTGCCGTGTGCGGGGAATGCCGGGAACGTGGCCGTAGGCGCTGCACGATTAGGGCTAAAGACAGCCTTGGTTTCTATGGTAGGGCAAGACGATATTGGCATGAAAATTACCAAAGCGTTGGTGCAAGAAGGTGTGCATCAAGAGTATGTAGCGGTAGATGCGGGGCAGCCATCTAACTACAACACGGTAATTAACTTTCAAGGCGAGCGTACGATTTTGGTATACCACCACCCACGCACGTACAAACTGCCGCCACTGTCCCCTACCAAATGGGTGTATTATACGTCCATGGGCAAGGGGTATGAAAGTTTCCAGCGAGAATTACTTACATGGCTGGCACAATATCCAGAAATAAAACTTGCGTATAATCCTGGTACGCATCAAATGAACGATGGGCTAGAGGCAATGAAGCTAGTGTTGGCGCGTTGTGAAGTGGTGTTTGTGAATAAAGAAGAAGCAGAGAAAATTCTTGGTCAAAAGGGTGAGATTAACATGTTACTTAAGGTGATGCAGAAATTAGGCCCCAAGATTGTGGTTATTACCGATGGGCAAAATGGTGCATGGGTGTTTGAGGGGAAAGAAACATGGTATATGCCCGTATTTAGCAAAGAATTTGTAGAAAAAACTGGTGCGGGCGATGCGTATGCCACGGGGTTTGTGACAGCTCTGCATGCAGGGTGTGATATTGGTATTGCACTTCGATGGGCCTCGGCAGAGTCCACCAGTGTGGTGAATTTTATTGGGCCTCAAAAAGGATTATTGGATCAGGCAGGTATGGATGAAATGTTAAAGAAGTATAAAAAAGTGACAGCTTCTCGCTGTCATCCCTTCGACAAGCTCAGGGCAGGCTCTGAACGAAGTGAAGGATCTCTATGAAAGTATTCATCACACGCCAAATCCCCGATATTGCCATGACGCTGCTTAAAGAGCAGGGTTATGAAGTTACTATGGGGCCTGCCACAAGTCCTTCGCGGGAAGAGCTGCTCAAGGCCGTACAAGGTGCTTCTGCGATCCTTTCCGTACTTACCGAGCATATTGATACAGAAGTCATGGATGCCGCGGGGAATCAGCTAAAGATTGTGGCAAATTATGCGGTAGGGTTTGATAATGTTGACCTTGCTACTGCGCAAGCTCGCAATGTGGTAGTGACGAACACGCCAGTACCCGAAGTCAGTGAGGCAGTTGCGGAGCATGCCTTTACTTTAATCCTGGCACTTGCCCACCGCATTTGCGAGGGCAATGCGTATGCTAAAGCAGAAAAGTATGGCGGGTGGGATCCGCAGCTTTTTGTAGGTACGGATGTATATGGCAAAACATTAGGGATTGTGGGCCTTGGAAGAATTGGTAAAGCGGTTGCGGAACGTTCGGTAAAAGGATTCAGAATGAGCATGGTATATGCCAATCCGCATCGCGATGAGGATTTTGAAAAAGAATACGGAGCAGTGTGGTTGCCTTTAGAAAAACTCCTCCAACAATCCGACTTTGTAAGCCTCCACGTGCCCCTTTCCCCTGCTACGCGCCACATGGTGAGCACCGAGCAATTTGCATTAATGAAAAAAACCGCCTATCTCATTAATACCGCCCGCGGGCCGGTGGTTGATGAAAAAGCATTATTACGTGCCTTGAAAACAAAACGTATTGCCGGTGCCGCGCTCGATGTGTATGAATGCGAACCCCACATTGATTGCGACATTACCGATCATTTAGAGCTTAAAGCATTTCCAAATGTCATTCTTACTCCGCATATTGCCAGCGCCACATTGGAAGCCCGTGTAGCCATGGCCCGCTGTGCTGCAGAAAATATTATTGCGGTGCTTTCTGGCAAGCCGCCGTTAAATCCAGCAGTATAGTTCTGTTTGACTTTCCGCATATTTTCTCGTAGAATTCAAGGAGCCGTAAGGGCTCCTTTTATATTAAAAAATCTGCATGAACATTAGCGAATTAGCACGTAGGTTACGCGTTTCACCCAAAGAGCTGCAGGTATTACTGCCCAAGCTTGGCTTTGATGTGGGTGCGCGGGCCATCAAGATTGAAGACCGTGCTGCCCAGCGCATTATTCGCGAATGGCCTGCGCGCGTACGCCAAATGAGCAAAGAAGCAGCTGCGGTGCAGAATGAAAAAGCAGCCGAAGAGGCTAAGCAAAATATTGAAGCGCAAAAAACCGTTACGCTGCCCGCACGTGTGAATGTGCGCAATTTGGCAGAATTATTAAAAATTTCACTTCCTAAGCTCATGCAAGAGCTGATTAAAAACGGTATTCTCATGAACGTGAATGAGCCCATGGATTTTGACACCGCGGCATCGGTGGCCGATGATTTTGGTATTAAGGCCTTGCGGGAAGCAAAAGCGAGCGTTGCAGAAGAGATTGAAGCCAGTGCTGCCGTGCGTACGCCTGCCCCTTCCCTTGAAGGGCATACCCTTTCACCTCGAGCACCAGTGGTGGTAATTATGGGCCATGTCGACCATGGCAAAACCAAATTACTTGATGCCATTCGTACAACCAATGTGGCCCAAGGCGAGGCAGGCGGCATTACGCAACATATTGGCGCATACCAAGCCCATAAAAATGGGCGCCTGATCACCTTTTTAGATACGCCTGGGCATGAAGCGTTTGTGAGCATGCGAAGCCGTGGGGCACGTGTAGCAGATGTGGCAGTGCTGGTGGTTGCAGCCGATGATGGCGTGCAGCCCCAAACGATTGAAGCGTTACGTATTATTCAGGCAGCCAAATTACCATTTGTCGTTGCCATGAATAAAATTGATAAACCTGATGCTGACCAAGAAAAAGTGAAACGCCAGCTTACTGAATTGCAAGTGGTGCCCGAGGAATGGGGTGGGAAAACTATTTGTATAGGGGTAAGTGCCAAAGCAGGTACTGGCATTGACGCCTTATTGGAAACGGTATTATTGGTGGCAGATTTAGAAAAAGAAAAACTCATGACAAGCTTCGAGCATCCTGCGCAAGGCACCGTGATTGAATCTCATCGCGACTCTGGCGAGGGCAATGTGGCAACGGTGCTTTTGCAGGTTGGTACCTTGCGGGTGAATGATTCTTTGGCCGTGGGTAATGTGTGGTATGGAAAAGTACGCGCGATGCGTGACTTTCAAGGAGTTTCCCTTCAAGAAGGGCTCCCCTCGCAGCCTGTAAAACTGTTGGGACTTCGTATGCTTCCTGAAATGGGTATGTACATGGAAGTAAAAGACGAACATACCTTAGTACGTGAAAAACCAAAAGAACTACACCGTACCGTGATGACGAAACTGCAGGAAGAAAACAAAAAGCCTACACTATGCCTTATGGTGAAGGCTGATGTAGTGGGGTCTCTTGAGGCCATGGGCCATGAGCTTGAAAAATTGCGCCATGCAGAAGTTGATTACCATGTGGTGAGCCAAGCCTTTGGTGATATTCGCGAAAGCGATATTGCCAAAGCAAAGGCTGAAGGTGCGTATATTATTGGTTTTAATGTCACGTTGGGGCCCGATGCTGAAAAAGCACGTGTAGAAGCCGCCGTGGAGGTATTTACCTCAAAAATTATTTATGAAGTGTATGACGCGGTGAAGGCCAAGTTGCAAGCATTACTCCCCCCTCGTACCAAAGAAGTGCCTATGGGACGCGGAAGTATTTTAAAAATATTTAAACAAGATGAAGGCAGCACCATTATTGGCGTTAAAGTTATTGAAGGCACGCTTGTGGCGCCGGCGAAATTCCGTGTATGGCGCAAGAAGGCCTCTGTGGCACGAGGTGAGTTAAAAGAATTACGCTTGGGCACACAATCAGCACAGAGCGCAGGCATGGGGCAAGAAATAGGCATGAAAGTAAAAGTGCCATCAAAGCTTACCGAAGGCGACATGCTTGAATTCTATCAAGAAGAAAAGGAAGCGCGTACCCTGGTATGAGACCCGAACAAATTAATGAAACCATACAACGCGCAGTGAATGAGATTTTTTTACGTGAGTTAGAGCATGATGAGGGCGTATTGGTTACGGTTACGCGTGCAGAGGTGAGTAAAGACCATGAGACAGCACGGGTATTTGTCCAAGTATTTCCCGAAACTGCTGCCCCGCGCGTCGTGCAACAACTAAGAGGTAAAAGGCATTTCTTTAGTGTCCTCTTGCGCGACCATGTACGTGGAGGAACCATGCCCGAACTGGTATTTGTACGTGAAACGCCAGAACTCGCCCCATCCTTATAAATACTATGGAACCACATGCTTCGCATCGTGCACGACAAGTACCCTCCCCTACCTCGCTGATGTTGTTTGTGCTGGGCGTGGCGGCAGCAACCCTTGTATTAAGCTTGGTGCAGACACCATATTATCGCTCTCGCGTACGCATTCTTCTGGTGCAACAGTATGGTGCAGGCATGGACCCGTATAATATTTCCAAAGCCACAGAGTACTACACCAATTTACTTGCCGAGGTAGTAGGGTCACGTACATTTTTTAATGAGGTCATGAGCGCAGACCCACGCATACAACAAAATTTTTTCCCTACCAGTCCAGAAAAACGCGAACGATTATGGCATAAACTGGTAGGGGCACAACCCGTGGGTGATACGGGGATTTTAACTATTACGGTGTATCACCCTTCGCGCCTTCAAGCAGAAAGTTTAGCAAGCGCTATTGCAGAAGTGTTTGCAAGCAAAGGGGCGCTTTTCCATGGCGTGGGCGACCGTATTACAATTCGTACGATTGACGACCCAGTAACTTCGGAAAAGCCGGTGAGTCCTATTCTGTGGCTGAATGTATTAATTGCTTTTATTGTGGCAAGTGGTGCGGCCGTGGTATTTCGTATGCATACACTTGCCAAGCGTCATGAACGAGGTAAGGTGAATGAGGAAGAATATTTTCTAAGATAGACCCTATGTCTGGTCATTCTAAGTGGGCAACTACCAAACGCGCTAAAGCAGTTACCGATGCCAAACGCGGTGCTATATTTACCAAACTTTCCAATGCTATTTCTATTGCCGTGCGGCAAAAGGGGGCAGACCCTGAAGCGAATTTTAATTTACGGTTACTCATGGACAAGGCTAAGGCAGCCAATATGCCTAAAGAAGTTGTGGAGCGCGCCATACAGCGGGCGCAGGGCGTGGGCGCTGAGGCAGCTGAGGAAGCATTATATGAAGGGTTTGGACCTTGTGGAGTGGCAGTGCTGGTAGAGGCAGTCACGAATAATCGCAATCGCACTACAGGAGAATTGCGCCACCTTTTCTCTGAACATGGTGGCTCATTAGGAGCGGCAGGCTCCACTGCTTGGATGTTCGATCACAAGGGAGTACTCCAAATAGCTCATGGCAAATGGCCGATAGTAAATCGTGAAGAGTTTGAACTCAAGGTCATTGATGCGGGGGCTGAGGATATTACCGAGGAGCCGGATGGCGGCCTTACTGTGGTGACAAGCCCTGACAAGCTTCAGGTGGTAAAAGCTAGCGTAGAAGCTCAAGGAGTAACGCCCGACACTATGGGGTTAGGATGGTTTGCCAAAAATCCTGTAGCTATTTCCGCAGAAGTTCAGGGCAAGCTCGATGTCTTCACCTCTGCACTTGATGAACAAAGTGATGTGACCGAGTACTACACGAATGCGGTATGATTATTTTGGCTATTGACCCGGGCATTGCTTCCATGGGGTATGCAGTAGTACGAAAAACACAAGAGAGTGAGCCCTGTATACTTACTTACGGTTGTTTGCATACCAGTGCCCGTGCCGTGCGGCATCAGCGCTTTGCAAGTCTTTTTACTTCGCTTCAAGACCTTGCGCGCACCTATGCGCCCACGGTAGTGGTGATTGAAAAATTATTTTTTGCCAAAAACATTAAAACGGCATTGGTGGTGGGTGAAAGCCGTGGCGTGGTATTGCTGCTCGCAGGGCAGTTGAATGTAGAGGTTCACGAGTTTACGCCGCTTCAAGTGAAGCAGGCAATAAGTGGCTTTGGCCGCGCGCCTAAAGGCCAAGTGCAACGCATGGTGCAATATATTTTTAAAATGAAAGAACTCCCCTCGCCTGATGATGCGGCTGACGCCCTTGCACTCGCCTTTACCTATATGCAACACGCACGATTTAATTCGACATTATAATTATGGCGTGGGCACCATGTTTTTATCTTGGTCAATACCCCTCTAGTCCTGCATGGTGGTGGGAGCACATTGTAGAAAACGCACTTCGCCCGTTTTTGCATGCACTCCGTACCCATCCCCATTCTCGCAGCACCATGGCACTTCATGCCTCTTCTACCGAGCAATTGTATATTCATGGCTATCAAGCAGTTCTTGAAGAGCTTGTGGATGCGCATATGCGAGGGCAACTTGAATTCGCCGAGACTACCTATATCCCTCTCGTATTGCCTTTAGCGCCATGGGATGAAGCTGCGCGGCAACTTAAAAAAAATCACAAGGTGAATGCCCACTACCTTGGGGCAAGCTATGCGCCTACAGGATTCTTCTTGCCCTATGGCGCATACTCTCGAACCACTGCCGAATTTATTGCCTCATTAGGGTATCGCTGGATCCTACAGGACAGTGCTTCCCTTCCACCCATGCTTCAAGGAAAGAGCATCTTGCTTAAAGGAATTCCTCATCTGCGCGTGCTTTCGCGTGATCGTGCCGCAAGTTTTGCTGTATTTGAATATGGTGCCGCCTCGCGGCCAGGCGCAGACCTGAAAGAGCTTTTAGGGCGTAGCCCCTGGTGCATTACGAGCCTTGATCTGGCATTATTGGGGTGCTATAGCCCGAGACATGCCTCCACACTTGCATCATTGTTTGCTATTCGTTCATTAGCCATAAGTACTATTTCCAATCTTCCTGTGCAAGATGCTCTTCAGGAAGAGCCGCTGCCCTCTTGTGCGCTTTCTCGAGAAGCCGACCTGAAGGCACATATCCCCTTTCGCGTATTTAACGATCCCGAGAACCATATGCATGCACTGGTAGGTATGTTTGTAAGTCGTGTACAAGAAGTATGGAATAGGGCAAGTCGCGAGGCACAGGTAAGTGCTGATATACGTGAAAAATATGAACGCGTGATGCTGCACGACAGTGCCGTATGGGCATCACACCACCCTTGGTGGTCCCTTACTATGGTGAATAAATGCCTCCAGCCCTTGCTTGAAATGATGCGTGCTCTGCCAGGGGTAAGTGAAACATTGCGCAATGAGTTGCAAGCATTGTATGAGCGTATTCTTGTGGCTGCACAAGGAGTTTCTATGACAAAGCTTCCTGTGCATGCGCCAGCACGAGCGTCCAAGAGTGAGGCTTCCTGGGAGCATCTTATGCAAGGCGCAGCAGAGGCATGGAGCTCACAGGAGAGGTATAGTGCTGCGCAATTATGGTGCATTGCCCGTGAGTATATGGGTGCATGCACCAGTGAGAGCGATCGTATGGCAGTGCTGGACGAATTATGTGTAGCATTTCGTGCTTTACCTCACCTTCCTTTATGCGGTTAACAGCAACTTTGTGGCATGATATGCTGGGTATAGCAATGCTGCTTATACTTGATCAGGTGAGTAAATATATTGTGCCGCAATGGCAGATGACGTATACCTTGAATCAAGGGAGTGTTGCCGGATTAGGCAGAGAATTAAGCATACCGTGGTGGTGGTGGGCAATCCCGTCACTTATGGTGCTTACCTTATTGTGGCGCCCAGGGAAGTTTTTTATTCCCACCAAGAGTTTTTATAGTGCGCGCATACTGATCTCCTCCGGCATTGTGGGCAATCTTATTGACCGTTTCTCCTATGGTGCTGTGCTCGATTTTATTGATATCAGTATAGCGGGTTTTCATTGGCCCGCATTTAACTTTGCTGATATATATTTGGTAATGGGCGTCTTGTTGGTTCTTGTAACTTTGGTGTCCAGGAAGCATGTATAAACGTATGTTTTCTTCTCGAAGGTCAAATGCTCATCGCGTTATTCGTTTTTCTGCACGGAGCTCGCCAAGGACGCACCGTTCACGGCGGCGTTCTTGGCTTCTGCCGCTGGTGCTTTCGTTGCTCATACTTGTTTCCACCCTCGGCATTGCAGGGCTTGCCCTTATTGTATGGATTTCGCATGATTTACCCGACCCCAATACTGCCCTTGCTGCCAAGGATTTTGCACAAAGTACGAAAATTTTTGATCGCACCGGTACGGTTAAATTATATGAACTGTATCAAGAGGAAAAACGCACCATACTCCCCTTTGAGGCAATGCCGTTAGTTGCGCGTCAAGCAACGTTAGCCGCCGAAGATAAAGATTTTTATTCTCATCGCGGGTTTGACCTTCGGGGTATTGCGCGTGCCTTGTATACCGATATTACGAAGGGCACCCTTGCACAAGGGGGCTCCACGATTACCCAGCAGCTTATTAAAAATACTTTGCTCACGCGCGAAAAATCATTCACCCGTAAATTAAAAGAGTTGATTTTGGCGTATCGTATTGAGCAAAAATTTACCAAAGATCAAATTTTAAAGCTGTACCTTAACGAAATTCCCTATGGAGCAAATGCCTATGGCATTCAGGCTGCTGCTGAAATTTATTTTGGCATTCCTGCACTACAATTGAGCTTGGCCCAAGCAGCACTTTTGGCTAGTTTACCTAAAGCCCCCTCTCGCCTTTCACCCTATGGGGGCAATCTTGAAGAGCTCACCGCACGGCAACACTATATACTCGATGTGATGGCGCGGCAGGGGTATATCAATCAAGACAGCGCCGCAAGCGCCAAGGCAGAGAAATTGGTATTTCGTACGCGACGCGATGAAGTACAAGCACCCCATTTTGTGGCGTATATAAGGCAACTTCTTTCCCAAACGTATACCGAACAAGAATTACAACAAGGAGGATTTAAGATTACTACCACCCTTGATCTCTCGCTGCAAAAATATGCCGAAGAGGCCATTGCTGAATGGGGGCCACGTAATGAAAAAGACTACAAGGCAAGCAATGCCGGGCTTATCGCGCTGCATGGTACTACGGGTGAAATTGTAGCTATGGTAGGTTCACGAGATTTTTTTAATGAGAAAAATATATTTTCAATTATAAATTTGATTGGCAAGTAAATATTACGCTACGGCCACGCCAGCCAGGGTCTTCGTTTAAACCCTTGGTATATGCGGCTGCATTTATGAAGGGGTATACGCCCAATACCTTGGTCTTTGATACTAAAACTATTTTTAAGGCATACCCTGAAGACTATGCGCCCGAAAACTATGATGGTAAAGAGCATGGGCCCCTTCAGCTCAAGAGTGCGCTCGCAGGATCGCTGAATATTCCTGCCGTGAAACTCCTGTACATTACTGGGGTTGATCGTGTGCTCGACCTTGCCGAAGCGCTCGGCTACACCACCCTGAAAGATCGTTCACGATTTGGGTTAAGCTTGGTATTAGGAGGCGCCGAGGTAAAGCTGCTGGAACATGCAGCAGCCTTTCGTTCATTTGCCGAGCATGGTATGTATCGTGCGCCCAGTGCTATTGTGCAAATTCAAGATGCAGAAGGTAGTGTGGTGTATGAGCGCCGCAATAATCAGGCGCGTAGTGTGGTTGTCCCCGAGGTAGCACATACGATCACCAGTATTCTTTCCAATAATGCCCTGCGTACCTTTATTTTTGGCAGTAATAGTTTTCTCCAACTGCCCGATCGCCCTGCGGCCGTGAAAACCGGTACCACCAATGATTTTCATGATGCCTGGGCTTTGGGTGCAGTGCCCAGCCTCACTGCCGGGGTATGGGTGGGGAACAATGATAATAGCCCTATGAAAAAAGGGGCGGATGGCAGTAAACTTGCGGCACCTATTTGGCAAAGTTTTATGAAAAAGGCTTTGGCAGGTACACCGGTTCAGGAATTTGTGCCCCCCAAACCAAGCAGTGCGAATAAACCTATTTTAAAAGGTGAAGGCTTGGGTGAAGTGACGGTAATTCTCGATAAGGCATCGGGTAAACGTGCGACCAGCCTTACGCCAGATTCGTTTAAAATAGAAAAGAAATTCAGAGTGCTGCACGATATTTTGTATTTTGTAAACAAAGACGACCCCACGGGCCCTGCACCTTTGCACCCCGAAACTGATCCGCAATACGCAGGGTTTGAGGCGGGTGTTGCCGCATGGGCACAGAAGCAAGGCTTACAAAATGAAGAGCCCCCCATAGGTGAAGATGATGTGCATGTACTAGACAATATTCCTCGCGTAACTATCGTAGCTCCTGTTACGGGGAGTCGCATTACAACATCTACTCCTTTGCAGACACAGGCAAGTGCCCCCCGGGGTGTTGCGCGCATGGAAGTGGCATTGAACGATATCGTTGTTGCACGCACACAAGGCTCTTCGCTTATTGCAACTCTTGATGTAAGCTCAGTCCCTCCTGGGTTTCACACCCTTACTGCCTATGCGTATGATGATATTGACAATAAAGGCACTGCGTCGGTGACCATCAATGTGACGCGATGAGTGCTATTTGGTGTCCTTTAGTGTGAGCGACGCGGTAAGGCCAGTCAGCATTATGATTCCCAGTACAATAAAGAGTGTGGGAATCGTAGTAAATTGTAAAAGGAGGGTAGCCAAGAGCGGCGCGACTACATAGGCTAAAGGCCCAGTATCGCGAAAAAAACTGGTCAGGTGTACATCGCGGAAATCAATTTGTTTAAAAAAGTACGTATCGCGCATAATTTCTATTAATGCTGCGCCTACCCGGGTCATAAATAAGGCCAGCATCCAATGCCACATTACGGGTTGCACGAGAAATGCCATACTTATGGATGCGCCTGCGATTACCACAATTCCTACGGTTAGGAGTTCTTTTTCGCCAAGCCACTTATCAGCAATGCGGCCGGCTGGGTATTGGATAAGCACAAAGGGTAAGAGCATGACCGAGAGAATATTGCCAATTTCATAGCTTTGAAACCCCAGATTATGTAAATGTAAGGTGGCATAAATAATCATCCACGCATAAAAAAAGTTAAGCAAAAATGAAATAAAAAAAATACGCGAAAGTGCGGCAGAGCGAAAAATAGTTTTCAGTATCGTGCGTAATGGGGGTTGATGATTCGTAGGAAGATGACGGAATTTAAATCTAAATGCGCAGAGGCATAATAAAGGGAGTAGCACCAAGGCTGCGCTTGCAAACAGGGCTCTAAATCCCCAGCTTGTAACCAAGATACCGGCAACTGAAGGTGCTACCACAAAGGCAATATTAATCATGGTATAGGCTTTGCCCCTAATGCTGCCGGTGAGCGCATCTTTAGAAAAACTTTCCAACATTACGTCCAGCGTTACCCCAATTAAGGTAAGGCATACTTCATAAAGCGCAAGGGCAATAAGTTGGGCATAGGGTGTGCCAAAGGCAAGCACTCCTAGTACCACCAAGGTGGTGCTTAAGAGTGCAAGAAGATTATTACGTACGCCATAGCGTTTTAAAAAGCGTGGGAATATAAATACTGATACCATGGCTACCGCATAGGTAATGGCAAAGAAGATGCCTACATTGGCCTCGCCAATAATTTCTTGCAGCAAGGTTGACTGGAAATATAAGGTAAGGGCCGTGGCTACTGCCACGGCGGTAAGTGCCTTGTAGGTAATACTTAAATGTTTGGTATCAAGATGTTCAAGGTGATGGGAAAGAGCCATACGAAATAGCCACTAGCGACTAGCCACTAGTTGTTAGATTATTTTTTTGATTCAATCTCTTTCAGGATTCGTTCGGTAAATTGTTTGCGGGTCATGGGTATAGTTGTTTCTTTACCACGCAACCGCACCGCAAGGCGCGTGCTTTTTGCTTCTTTGTCGCCCATAACCAGCATGTAGGGAATTTTTTGCTGTACAGCTTTACGGATTTTGTAGCCCACGGTTTCATTACTCAAGTCTGCATGCACTCTAATCCCCTGCTCTTTTAGTTCTTCCGCCAGTTTTTTAACTACCTTTTCATGTTTTTCCCCTACCGGAATAATACCTACTTGCACGGGCGCAAGCCATGTGGGAAAGGCGCCCGCGTAGTGTTCGATGAGAAAGCCAATAAGGCGTTCGTGGGTAGAAAGTGGTGCGCGGTGAATACACAAAGGAGTTTTCTCTGTGCCGTCTTTGTCTTTGTAGGTGAGATTAAACCGCGCAGGCACGGCAAAGTCTACTTGGTTCGTGGCAAGGGCAAACTCGCGCCCTATCGTGCTCCAAATCAGTACGTCAATCTTGGGGCCATAAAAGGCTGCTTCATTGGGCACTTCCACAAATGGCACTTTGGTTTTTATCAAAATAGTACGCACCATAGCTTCTGTTTTCTCCCATAGCGGCTTATTGTCGATGTATTTTTTACCCAGTCCTTCGGCACTATGCGTGCTAAGGCGGATGACATATTTTTTAATGCCAAAAATTTTAAAGTATGCATGGTACAATTTAATCACGGCTAAAAATTCTTTTTCAAACTGTTCTTCGGTGCAATAAATATGCGCATCATTCATTTGCAAGCTGCGCACGCGCATCAGGCCAAATAATTCCCCGCTTTTTTCGTAACGGTAGCAGGTGCCGTATTCTGCTAGGCGTAGTGGTAAGTCGCGGTAACTTCTGGGTTCTGCCGCATAAATTTGATGATGATGTGGGCAGTTCATGGCCTTCAGGTAATACGTAACTTTTTGCCCATTGTCTTCGTTCATCACCATGGGAGGGAACATGCTTTCGGCATAATAGGGCAAGTGGCCCGAAGTTTTATACATGTCTTCTTTTGCCACATGCGGGGTGCGTACGCGCACATACCCTGTGGCCGCTTCCATGTCTTTCCCAAGTTTTTCAATTTCTTCAATTAGTATTGCGCCATTGGGGAGCCAAAGGGGCAACCCAGGTCCCACCAAGTCGGAAAACGCAAACAGTTTCAGTTCTTTGCCAAGCTTGCGGTGGTCGCGGCGCTCAGCTTCTTTTAACAGTTCCAAGTGCGCATCCAGTTCTTCTTGGGTATGAAATGCAAGACCGTAAATGCGAGTGAGCATTTTGTTTTTCTCGCTCCCCCGCCAGTAGGCGCCCGCAAGGTGGGTAAGTTTAAATGCACCTAATTCGTTGGTGTTTTTAATATGAGGTCCGCGGCAGAGGTCTATAAATTTGCCGGTTTCATAGATGGAAGCCATGCCATTGCTCACTGAATCTTCGGAGGGTAAATCCCCCTTTTCTTCCCCCTTTGTAAAAGGGGGAACGAGGGGGATTTGTGTGGTTCCTCGCTCCTTCAGGTCGTTGAGGAGTTCAACTTTAAATTGTTGCCCGCGAGATTGAAAAAATGCAATTGCCTCATCGAGCGGCATTTCTTTGCGCACATAGGGAGTAGTACGTTTTGCCAAGTTGCGCATTTTTTGTTCAATCCGCACTAAATCTTGTGGCGTAATAGGTTGAGTAAACTGAAAGTCATAAAAAAATCCATGTTCAATCACGGGGCCAATGCCCAGCTTTACGCCGGGGTACAGCTCTTCCACGGCAGCGGCCATAAGGTGAGCAGTGGAATGGCGAAGGGTTTCGAGGTCGGGGTTTTGGTTGTTGCTCATAAGGATTACAGTATTTAAAAAATGTAGCCGCAAGCTTGAGCTTGCGATCAATGTGGATTTTAGTATATCACGCCGCACCATGAAACGTACAATGGTTGACCTTTCAAGTAAAGTTTGCTATTATATATTTGCCTAAAACCCCATGGAAAAATACAGAAAGGAGGCTTCCATGGACAGTTTTTGGAACCGCCACCCGCGCCTCACGTGGGTTCTGCTGGTAGGTGAGGCTCTCGCGTTCGCGAGTATCCTCGCCTACGTGGGGTGGTTGGGCGTTCAACCACCGCCCCCTCCGCCACCCGCTCCCCCCACCTGAGTGGTGGTCGAGGAAGGTCCGGAGTATCCGGACCAGAAAGGCTCGTGCCACTAATGCCGGGCCTTCTTTTTTTATTTTGCATTAACATCCACCACAGTTTCCTTTGCCTAAGGCAACTTCTTGTGAAGCACAGGAAGAAGAAAAGGAAATAAAATACTTCCATTGGCCAGGCGCAATATTGACTGATCGCAAGGCAATGGGCTTGAAGTTCTTACACTGTATCCATGAGGGGGCTTTATTGGGTTCAGGACGAATTTTATTTTTAAGGCTTTGTCCTTGGTCTGAGTAGGGAGCGCAATAGTTCTGTTGATTAGTGCAGCTTATTTTGGGTGTGCAAGCTTGGTAGAGTTTAGATGCTATGTCAGGCCATACTTTGTCGGCAAAGCATCGTTCGCATGCACGTGCTGCTACCTCAGGAGGCAGAATAACTATGGCAGTTTCGTTTTTCATGCCACCACCCTGAGCAAGGGTGCGGTAGGGTACCGTGACACTCACTCCTTCTTTTATTGGTGTGTTGCTTTGAATAGTCTTTCGGTCTGATAATTTATTATCTTCCATGATGCTTCTCAGTTTTTGAGGGATGCTGGTGAGCGGAAGCTCGAGCTCTGCGTCTATTTGATTTGATGTGGGGGGAAGTGCACCAAGATCCCAGGTACTTTTTTGGCATATGCTTTGCGTGGCATCATGAGGCGCGGAAGTTGTTTCTCCTGGCCAACGCAGTGGTGTGCCTGGTGCGAGGGATTCAAGAGGATCGCCAAATCCCCACATAGACCCTCTGCGTGCCTCTCTTGGATCAAAAAGTCCATTGTCTTGGAAAAAGAGGAGTGGTTTATCGGCAGCACTTTTGGTGTTCACGGTACCTTTAATGGTATTGCCACGTACTGGCGCTGGTATATTTTTAACTTTAAAGCCTTCCAGTGCTTGAAAGTAGGTGAGGCCATTGTGTTTTTTAAACGAAAGTCCTCGCGAAGAAAAGGTAGTCCCCTCACGGATCTTGTCAGCATTTTGCAACGTAAACGTAAAAGGTACTCCACATGGTGGTTTTTGATCGAGCCAGTAGTCGGTAATAGCCTGGGCATGGAGGGGTGTTGTGGGCAGTATCAGGGCCATAATGGTAAGAGCAAAAAAGAAGTTGCGCATCATATGTAGTATTTTTCTTTTATACTACTCTTTTTGAATGTGCACGTCTATGGTGAAGCTCAGAGCGGGGTTCGCGCCCAGCCAGGTATATTTGTTATTCACTTGGTATATAGGGCGAAAGGCAAGGGTATAGGTGCCAGGGATGCTGGGAGCAACCACGGAAAATGTAAATGTGCCGTGCGCAGTGGGCTCTACGCTTTCTTCTTTAAGTGCGGCCACGCGTTTTTTGCCTGGCCAACTTTTGTGATACCAGGGGCTAGAATCTGCTTCGTCGGGCGCAAGAATTTGTAAAAATGTAGTGGTGTTTGTCCATGTGGCAGTGCCGGTATTTTGAAATGTAGCAGAAAGGGTAAGAGTTTTTCCTGGGGCAGCAGAGATAAGTTTGTGGCTTTGGGAAATAAGTTTTTGAGACCAGGTAAAGGGTTCACCCTCACCCCCGCCTACGGCGGGGCCTCTCCCCTCAAGGGAGAGGCGGGTTTTTTCAGAGGGTAAGGGAGAGGGGTATGATTCAATTTCAAAATCATTCGCATGATTTCCTTGATATATCCTGAATAACCAAATCCCCTGCCCCACCAGGGCAAGGGTCAATACGCCAATAACTATGGAGATGTATTCTTTTTTCATAGGCCGCGAATAGTATACCTCTCATTCTCCCTTTGTAAAAGGGAGAAAAGAAGAGGGATTTGTGGCGTGCCTTGCTTTAATAATAAATTTATGCTATTATGTATTTGGACCAAGATCGCGGATCTTGGCTTTGTTGGGCCTTTTCCCAGGGAGGGAGCCATGTCGAACCAGCAGGCTGTCAGGCAGTTAACGATCAACTGCCTGATCATGCTCGTTTTTTTGGCCATGCTGGGGGTCGGGTGGCTTCACTACCGAGCAGCGGAGCTCGGTGTGCCGCTCATCCCCCGCCGACCCGTCGACCAGGTTGAGCTCGGTAGTGGGGCGCCCAGGCCCGAGGCGCCGCCCGAGAAAATCCTGGATTTCTCGGATATCGGTCTGGCCGAGGCGGTCGCTAAGGGAGGCGCCGAGGGTGCTCGCGCGGCGGCCGAAGCCGTCACCAAGGCCGCGGAAGTGGTCGGCGACGTGGCAGCTGAGGGGGTCGGCAAGATCCCCGAAGCCATGGAGGAGGCGGAAAAAAAGAAAAAGCCGCCCAAGTAGGGTGGCAATTCAGGGCCTGGAGGGGGCCCGCAGGGAGGGGTAGACTACCAGTGCGTCGCCCCTCCTTTTTCATTTCTTTGCCACACCTTTGAGTACTTTTTCTTGTTGTTCTTTAAGACGTTTCAATATTTCTATGAAAAATTCTTTCAGGGGGTCAATAGTACCCATTTCTTTAATATAGTTTTTCTTTAAACCTATAAGACGCTCTTCTTCTTGCCGCATAAAGCGCTGCATACGCACGCCCAGGCGTTTGACCATGCGGATTTCTTTAATCTTAAGAAGAGTCTCTACTAACGCATCTAGTGCACGCGGTATTTGATATTTTAATGCCGTGGGGACGACTGAATCCAGTATCCCTGCAACTACCATGCGTATGTCATTTTCTGTGTCTTGAAGGGTGTCTTTGATAAATTTCGGCAATTTAATGGTACAGTCTTTTAAATACATGGCTTTCATATTTGCCAAAAGGCGGGTAAAGGCAAGTACAATCATCTCATTTTTAATACCAATGAATGGGGGTCCCCCAAGCACTTTTGCTATTTCTGGTATTTCTGGTGGCATAGGAGGAAGTCCGCCATTACCATCGGGGTCATTTTTGTGATCATCAAGCCAGCTCCTCGCAGCATAAGGGTCTTTAGCGCGCTTACGCAGTTCTCTAAAAGCTTCAGAGCCAATGAATGGCATGCCTACTACCACACCGCCTTTTCGATATTTTGTGGAGTAATCGCTGGCAGCTTCTAATAGTTGTTCAAGATCACCATTGTCTTTAAAATAAAGCTTTTTAAGTAATGAGGCAAGGCCTTTTTTGACGCGCGCATAGATTTCGTGTTTCATGCGCAACTTCAGATGATCTTTTGCTTGCTCGCTACACTGCAAGTATTGTAATGCATCTTGTTCAAGGCTGCCTTTCTTGGGGTCAAACATGTCTTGAGGTTTTTTGGGTGCAAACGGGTTGATAAAGAGCGGTGGGGTTTTGGGAGGTGGTTGTGGCGCGGTGGTGTCTTTCGAATCTTCTTCCTCGGGGAACGAGGGATCATTCTTTAATATACGATCAATATCTTCTTGAAGAGAGTCAAGATCTTTTTGAAAATCTGCCTTGGTGCTATGCAGCAGAGCATGCAAGTCTTTCAGGGCATCAAGGAGGCCTTGCTTATTATCATTTTTTGCGGCAGCCAAAAGAGTGTCGAGTAATGCAAAGAGTTGGGTAATGCCACGATCGGCAAGTGCTGCTTTTAGAATACCTTCATGAATATCAATCTGGGGTGCGTTGCGGTCGTACTTTTTAGGATTATAAGAAATAGCATGTTCTAAAAGCCATGAAGCAGGCAAAGAACAATTGGCAGGCCACACAGAAATAGCGCTCGCCAGGCCTTGCAAGATACGCAAGGTTTGTATGGGAACGGCAATACCACGTGCATATCCTCGGCCGTCGTCTTGCTTTTTTAATTCCTTTACCGCTTCAGCCAAGGTGGGGCGTGGCGTAGGTACGGTAAGGCCTTGTGCTGCGTACGCTTTTTCAATTGTTTCATCCCAGAGCGGCCAGATGGCGTCCAAGAATTTACGGCCGATCAATGCCTTTATGTCTTGATAGCTTGCTTTGGGATTAAAACTACAATCGGCAATTTCTTGCACGAGCGTGTCTTGAAACTGTTTGAGCATCTGCGTTTCGTCCAAATTAGCATCAATGGCAGGTGGCGCACCAGTACCTGGTAAATCTGGTTTTAATAGTACCCCTGGTGCCGGGGCTATGCCTGGAGTGTGTACAAACGCAAAGAGTGGGGTAAGTGCGGTATTGGCAACAAATTGCTCTTTACTCACCGTGCTGGTGCCTTGCAACAAGGCCTGCACGATTGCATCAAAACGTAAGCGCGCAACAAGCGTGGCAAGGTTATTGGCCACGCCTTGTGCCATGGTAATATCTTCTTTGCTTGAGGGTTGTACCCGCAGTAATGTTTGTCCCAGTATTTGGTTCTTACGGGTGGCACTTAGGCGATACAAGGTGGGAGTAGTTACCACAGGAGTATTAAAATATTTTTCCCAGGTATTGTCGAGGGGCCTTGCCTTACAGCCCACGACACCACTTGGTACTTCTTGCCCGCCTAAATTTTGTGCAGGAAAACTTGGGCGGGCTTGTAGGGCGGCCATTGCAGGCGTAAGTGGGCCAAGCAGCAGGCTTAAGATAATAAAAGGAGTGAGAAGTTGCATGCAAGGATTATAATCCTAGAGCCGAGGGTACGGCAAAGAATTTACCCCAGGAAAGATAGTACAACATGAGTTTGAGTTTACCTGTGAAGCCGGCGTAGTACGAGGCAATGGCCTCTGGGGACACGGTGAGTAACTGCTCTTGGCTAAGAAGTTCCAGTAAGAGTTCGTAGGAAACGCTTTGTTGGCTAAGAGGCTTATCAGTAGTGAGAACTAAAGGTTGGGCTTTCGACACTGTCGATGGTTGTGCGGTAAGGGTCGCGGCAACGGATTCACCTGTGGGGGATGTGATGGTAGGCGTTGTTTGCGCAAGTTCTTGCTGCGACATACCTGCAAAGTTAAGGGTTACGGTTCTCGCAGTGCTTACGGTGCCTGAAGCACCCCCTACGGTAACCACAGATCCTGGGGGAGCATTAGGTACCGTGAATGATACGGAAGAGCCACCGCTTGAGGTGCCGCCAGAAGGCGTGGTGGCGGGCAAGGGAAGGCTGGAGGTGATTTCTGGCAGATCATTCAAACGCTCAGTATCAGTAGCTTTCGTTGCTTGTTGTGGATTTGTGGCAACCGCAATACTGTCTTGTAGTTCTGCTTGTGTAAGGGTGCGCGTGTGTGGCCCGTCTGCTGTGTCAGCAGTAAAAGTAACTGATATAATGTCGTTGAGCTCTTTAAATATTTCATCCCATGAGGTGAAGGTAAAGCGTGTGCCGTCTTTTTTTATGCCCGTGCCCGTCAATGATGCAGTGCTTACCGCAACCCCATTGAAGAGTAATTCAGGCATACATGCTCTTGTTTGCGTGCCTTCACTGCTAGTTCCCGTACCCCCAGGGCTCGAGAATGTGTACATGCCATTTTGCCCAGGTCCGGCGTAGGAGAAGAGTGCTCCACCGGATAACGCTCCACCAGTATCTTGTGCTGATACATTTGGTACTGGGGTCAGCTCCAAAGTAATTTCTGATCTGGTAAAACTGTTAAATTGAGCCGCTACGGGGGTTAATGGTAAAAGTATAAAGCTTGCAATGGCACTAAATATGAAAAAACGCAT
>CAYHRN010000003.1:0-31325 GCA_964359155.1 uncultured Gammaproteobacteria bacterium
AGGTCCTACCGTTAGACGATCCCGCAGCTGGAGAAAGAATATTATCAAGCCACTGCCTTCCTTGTCCTAATTTTAAAAACTTCTCACGTTTCATCGCCTCTGCTATGGTGGCATATACTTCACTATAAACCAAGCTCCAAGGCATGTGTCCACTCGTATATCTACACTTACCACTATTATGTTCTTTGATCCTATTCTCAACATCATGCGTGCTGCCGATGTAGCGACTATAATTCTTCAAGCTCTTGATTACATACGCATAATACATAACAAATGTCCTATCCCGCCATAGCGGGGTCCCGCTGTGGCGGGGCCGTTAGCAGATCCCGCAACAATAGAAGGTGGCACAATTGCCACCTTCTTACCTTATCATCATATCATCATCTTCATCAAGATGCCTTTTCCTGTGTACAAAATTTCACCACGGCAAGCTCCAGCGGAAGCTGCAGAATGAACGCGCGAGGCATTTGCTCTTTGGCCTCAAGAAGTAGTTCAATAAGAGTGGCGCAATCTTTCACTGAAAGTAGGCGTAACATGTCTTGCACCGCACGCTCATCGTCATCGGCTGCCTCGGCAACTTTCTTGCCCATAATACCCGCTACTAGTACCGTACGTGTCATCTCAATAAGAATAAGAGTAAAATAGGCCAAATCGCCGCCCTCTTCAAAGAATGTGGTAAGAAAATCAAGTGCCTGGGGCATATTCCGGCGCCCCACCAGCATCAGAAACTCTCTGGCCTGCCCCATGGGCACCTTGGGTAAGACCAACTCGGCTTGTTCGAGGGTTATCTTTTTACCCCCCAACGCCAACACTTGCCCCAACACGCTTTCCGCATCGCGCACATACCCATCGGCCTGCTTGGCAATGGCCTCAATAATTTGGCGCGGCACATCTACCCCTTCTTGGGCAGCAATATAGGTAAGGCGGGTCACCACTTCTTCGCGGGAAATCTTTTTAAAATCAAAGCGCTGACAACGGGAAATTATGGTGGCGGGTAATTTATGAAGTTCGGTCGTGGCAAACATAAACACCACACGGCTTGGCGGCTCTTCAAGCGTTTTTAGTAATGCATTAAACGCGGCAATAGAAAGCATGTGCACCTCATCGATAATAAAAATCTTATAGGGGCTAGAGGTGGGTGCAAAACGGCTGGAAGCAATAATGTGCTCACGTACATGGTCTACCCCGGTATTGGAGGCAGCATCAATTTCAATAAGGTCCAAACTTCGCCCCTCACGAATATCTTCACAGCTTCTGCATTTGTCACAAGGCTCCGCGCTATTTTTGGCCCGCGTTTCACAATTCAACGCCTTGGCCATAATACGCGCGGTTGTGGTTTTACCAATACCGCGCGGCCCTGCAAATAAATACGCATGCGCAACACGCCCACGTATAATTTCTTCTTGCAATGTCACCTTCACATGGTTTTGATTGGTGACTTGCGCCCATGTTTGGGGGCGGTATTTGCGGTAAAGACTTGTGGCCATAGGGTTATTTCGCAGGGAATTCCTCCAGAGTCACGCTAAGTATTTTTTCTTTACCTTTAGATAGTACCGTGAGCTTCAAGGTAGCTCCTACTTTATGCTTCGCTACTTCTTTAGCTAATGGATGCTCTTCAGAGATTTTCACCCCATGCACACTGATAATAATATCATTTTCCACAATGCCTGCTTTATCGGCAGGGCTCCCAGGAATTACGGCAAGGCTTTCTTGGTCTTCCCCTCGCAATACCAAGGCACCCTCGTTCACCTTAAGATTATTTTTTTCTGCAATCGCTTCATTCAGTAATATATAACGCACACCCAAATACGGACGCACGATTTTACCGTCTTTTTTTACTGTCTCCAATGTTGTTTTTGCCGCATTAATAGGAATAGCAAACCCAATCAATTGCCCTGACAAATTTACGGCCGTATTAATACCAATCACCTCACCCTTCAGGTTCAACAAAGGTCCTCCAGAATTACCACGATTGATGGCGGCATCAGTTTGCAATGCTTCCTCCAATACCTCGCTTTGCCCTCGCCCATCCCCTGCCTCTACTTTACGGCTGGTGCCCGAAATAACACCCTTGGTAACGGTATTACGGTACTCACCCAAGGCATTGCCAATTGCAATCACAGTTTGCCCAATTTGTAATTTATCTGAATCACCCAAGGTAACTACAGGCAAATTTTTAGCCTGAATGCGCACAAATGCAAGGTCGCTTACCGGGTCACGCGCCACCACAGTTGCCTCATGGCGTTTGCCATCATTGGTAATCACGGTATAGTCGGCATCCGCATCATCTACCACGTGCTTATTGGTAAGAATAAGGCCATCAGGGGTGATAATAAACCCACTGCCTCCGCCAATTTCTTGCTTCTGTGGTTTTTGATTTTTAGGGGTAGACTTTGGCGCGGGCTGTTGCTGCGGCATACCAAATGAAAAATCAAAAGGGAATCCAAATTGAAACCCTGGAGGTAGCATAAAAGGATTACCTTGCATACGCTCAAGGGTTCCTAAATCCTTACTGATCACAATAGAAACCACAGAAGGGCTTACACGCTGCACCACATCAATAGTGGCGCTTTCTTCATCAACGATTTTTACGTCAGCACGCGGGGCGCCTACACTTGGCAAAGGCAAAGCCGGAACCACCGCAAACCCAAGCATGCCGCCTGCAAACCCAGCCAAAGCAGCTACCAGGGCCACCACAATAAGAGTATGTTTTGAATCCATAGTATTAAAATAATTAATAACGTAAGTTATCAATTACTCATTACAATGGTGAGAGTATGTTTATAACATCTTTTTCCGAATGAACGCGGGAATATCAAGTTCATCATCCCCTTTAATCTGAGGTGGGGGTATGATTTTGCGTTCCTCGCGCCGTACTACAGGAGCAGCCGAAGAAGTCGCGGGGGTATACTGAGGGGCAGTCATTTGAACCTGCGGTGCCTTGGGTTCGTCTATAATAACCCTTTTTGGTTTACTAAGAAAAGGAGGTGGCGTGTAGCTTGATTCTTTAAGAGCAGGGGCTTCGGGCGCACGAGCACTCGGAAAACCCGTAGCCACCACGGTTACCTTTACCGCATCTTTCATTTCAGGGTCAATCACGACCCCATAAATAATTTTCGCTTGTTGGTCAGCAGTGGTGGTAATGACCTTGGCAGCTTCAGCAACTTCATTCATAGTAAGGTCTTTACCGCCGGTAATAGTAAACAGTATCCCACGCGCGCCATCAATTGAAACTTCTAACAAGGGGCTTGAAATTGCCCTCTTGGCAGCATCCACCGCACGGCTTTCACCCTTACCTTCGCCAATTACCATAAGCGCGCTCCCCGCGTCCCGCATCACCGCCCTTACATCGGCAAAATCGACATTGGTAAGCCCATGTACCGTAATAAGATCGGAAATGCCTTGCACGCCCTGGCGCAATACATCGTTCACGGTGGCAAAAGCATCCAGCAACGGCGTTTTTTTATCAATAATTTGCAAAACCCGATCGTTAGGAATCACAATAATGGCATCCACGCGTTGCTGCAACTCTTGCAGGCCTTGATCAGCAATTAGTTTACGCTGGGCTCCTTCAAATGAAAATGGCTTGGTCACCACTGCCACGGTAAGGGCACCCAAATCTTTCGCAATCTGCGCAATCACCGGCGAGGCGCCAGTACCAGTACCACCCCCTAAGCCACAGGTAATAAAGACCATGTCCGAACCCTTCAAAAGATCACGCAATTCATTTTGATTTTCTTCCGCAGATTTTTTGCCCTGTTCAGGGTCCATACCTGCCCCAAGCCCTTTGGTGGAAACTTTTCCAATATGCAACTTAATGGGCGCAAGGCTATGGTATAAGGCTTGCGCATCGGTATTCACGGTCACAAAATCAACGCCTCTGATCTTCTTACTCTCTACCATCCAATTCACGGCTGAACTGCCCGAACCACCCACCCCCACCACCTTGATAGCCGCCAATGTTTCAATTTTTGGTTTCACTTCTCCCATAAAGTTATGGCATTAATGATTTGAACATACGCTTGAACACGCCATCCAGTGACCCCAGCCCCATTCCTTTCTTTTTACTGCCTGATCCCGCCATTTCTTTCCCCCAGGACACAAGCCCTAGGGCGGTAGTGAATACCGGGTCTTGTACTCTATCAATACCAGAACTCATGTCATTCGGCAAGCCCAGGCTTGCAGGTAAGCGTAATTGGCGCTTGCAAAGCTCAATAATGCCAGGAAGTTTGGCGCCACCCCCGGTCACCACCACACCAAAGGGCAGAAGGGATGCAGCACTCGTTTTTTTAAATTCTGTATCAATAAATGAACACATTTCCTCGCATCGCGCCTCAATAATCTCGGCTAAGTACTTACGTGAAAAACTTCCCTCTTCCAATGATATATCTTGAAATGAAATTTCTTCACGGCCTTTCACCGTATCAGCACATGCCACGCCATAATCTACTTTGATGCGTTCGGCAAGATCTAAAGGAATACGTAAACCAATCGCAATGTCAGAAGTAATATGCCCCGCACCCAGCGGGAATATTTTGGCATGTACTAAATCACCGTCTTGAAATATAAGGAGCGACAAGGTAGAGGCACCAATATTAACAAGTGCAACACCCAACTCGCGCTGACGGCGTGTGAGCACCGCTTCGGCACAGGCCAATGACCCCAGCACCATGTCGTCAATTTCAATGCCGGTGCGATGAATCACTCTGCTAAAGGTATTAATCTGCGAAGAAATACCTTGCAAAATAAGGGCCTCTACTTCAAGCCGTACGCCGGTCATGCCCACAGGGTCTTTAATACCTGCGGCAGCATCAATGGTAAATGAACGCGGCAAAATATGAAGAATCTCGTAATTAGGGGGGCTTGCCACCGCCTGTGCTGCTTCAATTACCCGGCTCACATCATCTTCATGGATTTCTTTATCGGCGCGTGACACTGCCACTACCCCCTTGGAAAGCTGGGCAATAATAGAAGGCGCAGAAATACCAAGAAACGCATGGGTCACAGGAGCGCCCACCATGCGAGCAACTTTTTCAAAACAACTGGTCACGGAAGCTACCGTATCTTCAATGCTCGTCACAACGCCTTTAAATACTCCTTCGGAAGGCACTTCTGCAAGGCCTACAATTTGTAAAGGTTGATCTTTCGCCACTACCTTTCCTACGGCGCAACGAATGCACGAAGACCCAAGGTCAAGTCCTGTAATAATATGTTCACGCATAGGTTAAGGCAAAATTCTTGGGAGAAGTACCGTGAGCCCTATGAAAAGGGCGGCAAGTGATGCCATAAGCACGGCAGAGGCCATCATGTCTTTAATGCTGCGTGCATATGGGTGTATGCGAGGGGCTAGCGCGTCCATCATATGTTCGATCACGGTGTTCACTAATTCTAAGATACAAACCATACTTATGGCAAGGGCAAGAACCGCAACTTCCACCCAAGAAACTCGTAGTAGCAACGCACCAAGGAGCACCCCGCACCCTAGCACCACATGAATTCTGAAATTCTGTTCATGTCCCCATGCATAGGCAAAGCCGCGAAAGGCATGGTGGAAACTCTTCCATAAAGACTCTTTATTAATCATACAATGCCTTTCACAATAGTGTCTTCTAAGGCTTGATTTTTATCTGCATGCTCTCCTTCTTTATGATCAAAGCCTAATAACGACAACACACCATGGGCAATATACCGCGTTACTATACTTTGCACTGAGGCATGCCGCTCGATACTTACACGCCTCAACATATCCAGACTAATAATCACCTCGCCTAAATCACCATCTTCCCCAGTAAAGCTTAATACATCAGTAGGTCCTTTGCGTTGCAGCCAACGCTCATTCAACAGGGCCATTTCTGCATCATCCACAAAGGTAAGGGCAAGAGTATAGTCGCCCCCTTTCTGACATGCAGTAAGGCTTGCCTCTACAACCTTAGTAAGGTACTTTCGCGCAGGAAGCCGCACTTTGTGCTTCATCTTGTAGAAAGAAATAGTAATCATTACGGCAAGATCATACTTTCTACTATCATATGGAATATGGTCGGGAAATAGGGTATATCAGTAGTACCTTTTTTGTACGCAATACTGTACATGGCATCTGTGCCTGGTTTTGCAAGATATGCCGTTAATCCATCGGGTGACATGATGAGCGTTACCCCTTTCCGCGTAGTTGTAATAGTGGGCGTAGCTTGGCTCCCAAATCCTGGCCCTTGTTTGCCAGAATACCATGCAGCAAGAGGCAACGCTTCTGGGTTAGCAAGGTAGGTAATATCAAAAGCATCAGGAAGAGAGGTGGCAAGGTGAGAATTGCCTGGAGTAGGTTGCAGCGTGAGGACCCATGAGGAAGGCACCCAGGCAGACCAGTGAAGACGCTCTTCCGTAACAAGGGTGATAACACCAGAATCTTTAAGAAGCGCGCCTTGGGGTTTGGTGGGATCAAAAAGATTCTTTACTTCATCTCCATCTTGGTACCCATCGCCATCAGTGTCGGGGTTTTGTGGCTCAGTTTTAAAAATTTCTTCTTCGCTATTAGTGAGACTATCGACATCAGGATCTTCTGCGGCAGATGGGGCAACAGGAGGCGTAACTTCAGGAGAAGGTACATCTTCCAAGGGAAGCGGAACAACAATGGGTTCCTCGGGCTCTTCAACAGGAGGGGTAATAGGAGGCTCTGGAGGAGGCGTAGGCACCAAGGAGGGAGAGAGCATAATGTAGACCCCCACACCCAAGAGTACTACCACGAAAACCACGCCTGCCCCCCAAGCAAGAAAGGGAGAATTTGAAGCGGGCTTTACTAAAAATTCCTGCGGCATGGTAACTATTTCTCGTTGGGGCGACGTTGCCGGAGATGGAACTGATGTTGGTATTTGCTGTTTTTTTTCTTCAAACATACGATTTAAAGCCTCCCCGCTCCTTTAGGATTATACCCGTGCTTCACCTCATCTCCATCATGATATGAATCTCCATCCGTGTCCAAATTTTTGGGATCAGTAAACCAAATCTCTACTTCTTCAAAATCACTTAATCCATCATTATCCGTATCAGTATTTTGTGGGTCAGTGGCGAGCTTTTGCTCTTCTGCGTCCGTAAGTCCATCTTGATCAGTATCAAGGGGTGAAGCCTCGGGGGCTACTACCGGAGCTAACAAAGGAGTAGGTGGTTCTTGTTGCAACGCTACTTTTGGTATTGCCTGCTCCTCAATTTTGGCTAAGGGAGCTATGGCTTCTTGACGCTCCTGCATCATTTTTGTGGCATACCACCCTGCACTCCCCGCGCCTAGCACCACTAAGAGCACTACGAGTATCCATAGCCCATAGCTCTTACGACCAAGCTGTGGGGGTGCCTCCAAAGGAGATGTGGGAAAAGTTACAGGCATACCCTCTTGCATATTCACAGAAGTACGCGCACCCTCTTTCACGGGCTCACTATTGAATAAAATATCTTCTACTTGTTGCTGTGCCATAGAACGAATATGTAAATTACTTTGTTTGCGGGCATATGAACGCTTTATTGCGGGGCCGCGTGAGCGTGCTTTCCATGATCGTGCACAGCGTGTAACGAGAACCCCTGCGATCAGTGCTGCGATATATATAGACATGGGATCCTGGAGGGAGACGATCAGGAAGGCGGCCTGCAAAATTCCGCGTGGCTTCATTCCAACAGGTTATTGCATCAAATGCAGGGCATGCACCTAGGGTATTTATAGGATCCACAGGAAGAGTAATGCCCAAATCTTTACCCAAGGTTTGTTGCCAAGAAGGCCATACGCTTAAAGAATTGCTTGCAATAAAACTACCGGCCGAAAGTGTAGGGTAATGCCCTTCTTGGGCATACCATTGATCAAGGAGTTTAGTAGTATCGCTAAGGTCGCCCAGGCGCTTGGTGTCGCGTACGAGTAATGCTTTTTCTTGAGCTCCCACATTCACCACAAAACGCCAATTCGCAATAAGCTGCTGCCCAATCTGCAATATCGCAGGCGAAGGCTCATTACTAGTGTAGCTAAGAAGGTATATGTTTGTAAAGAAATTCGTGGGAGCTACATTAGGGGCATGCACATAGGTCGTTGCGCCATCTCGGACTCCTTGAAACCCATCCACAAGTAGTGCGGTAGGTGCGCCTTGCCGATCTTGCTTAATATTTTCTTCATACCACACGCCTGCCCCCCGATCTAAAAGATTACTCATCACTTTAATCCCAAAAGCTTCATTACTACTTACACCCTCAAGAGGGAATAAATATTCTTTAATGGCGCGAGGATCAGAAGGTACGGGCACCGGCACCACACGCAAACCCGGCAAATCATCGCCAGTACCTGGCGCACCTTGATCGCGACAATAAAATAAAGAAAAATGCGTTGCGTTATCTGTAAAAGGAAATGCACGCCCCGCAGGCCAAGGATTGCTGCATCCAGGAAGTGGATTAAAAGGCTCTTCACTTTTGGGCAGCAATGAAGGATCACTTGCCTCTGCAGCGCTACTCCCACCATCACCAGTAGTAAAACTCCACGTATATCCAGCACCAAAACTTTGGTGCTGGATGCCTTGTGTCTCCGCAGAGCCCAATATAACAGTTTGTGGAGTTAAAGGATTCTTAGTACTTAATAAAACAGAGGAACCTCCTGAACTCCTAGAAGGCGCTACCGAACCTGTCGCCTCACCACTCCCTTGTGGGGATACACCGGAAGATGCACGCGTCTTCACGACAACCGCAATAATAAAAACAATCAAAGCAAGCAGTAGAAGACCCACACCCGCAAACATGAATTGCCGCCCACGCACGATGTCTTCCTCGTCTTCGTTCTCCTTACCACGCGCTTGACGCAAAAAACCTGCCAAAGCATATGCTATGCCAGATATACAAAATACCAATGCAATAATCCACCACACCATATTTATTACTTCACCTTCAAGGGCACTGAGCTCATCACAGCCTCATAGCCAGAACCAGTGGATTTTTTCTTCAACCCATTGCCATCTCCTCCTTCACCAGAGGTATTATCGCCGAAACAAAAACGACTTCCGTCAGCCTTTTCCGCACAGGTATGATTTCCTCCTACGGTGAGAAGTTTCACAGCTCCTAGTTCTTTCGGGGTAACAGGCACAGCACTATATTTATTCCCTGCAGTAGACAACACTGCCCCATCCCCCAATTGCCCATTCGTATTTTTTCCCCAACATTGCACCGTATCGTCCATAAGTTGTGCACATACATGTTCAAACCCTGCAGCAATATCTTTTACTTTATCTTTTAAGCCTTGCACCGCAACTGGAGTGTAGCGCACGCCAATAGTACCATCACCCATTTGCCCCATAGAATTAGCGCCCCAGCATTGCACGGTATGATCTTGCAAAAGCGCACAGGCAAATTGGCTCCCTGCAACTACTTTTGCAGCAGCGGTAATTCCACTCACATCACCGGGCATGAGACTTTTCTCACGAGTACCATTACCCATGGCACCATACGAATTATCGCCTGCACAACGTACCTTGCCATTTTTTAGAGCAACGCAGGAAAACTTTGTACCCGCGGCAATCGACACGGCGTTTGCCCATTCAGGCACCCGTGTGGGATTGAAAGGATTTTTAATACGCCCCAATGCGCCATACGCCTTGGGCGAGCCCCATGCTTCACCCCAGGTTTTTACCGTGCCATTTGCAAGCCGCACCAGTACATGAGTACCGCCAATAGCAATTTCCTCGGCACCTATTTTTTCTATCAGCACCTTTTTACCTTTTACCAGCACGTCTTTCCCCTTGGCATCTTTTTTATACACGTAGTCCCAAATGGCAGGAATGGCGACTGGAGTAAGACTTTGTCCGTTGTAACTGCCGTTACCTCGTACTAAACCATAGTTATTCATACCCCAACATACTACATCATATCCAGTTATCTTTACGTTTTTCATGGGTGCGGGCTTCACTAGGCCACAACTTAATGCTGCATTACCCGCTACTACCGCCATCGCATTTTTCAAACCCTTTACGGCAACTGGCACATTACTGGGATTCGTAGTTCCAGTGCCCAGCTGCCCTTTGCTATTCCATCCCCAACATTGTACCGTACTATCTTTCTGTACGGCACAGGTGTGGTATCCTCCCGCAGAAAGTGTAGTATTTCCTAAAGAAGCAGCACGCGCACTTCCTCCTAAAAATAAAATACCTGCAATAATACTGAACCCTATATATCTTAGACTGTGCATATAATTGAAATATTATTTTTCTTTGGAAAGCTGGGTTATTGCACTCAACACGGTAATTATAGCACCGTCCATGCGCTTACGATACTCCTCCTTGGAAATCACCTCATTGCTACGCACATTATCTAAAATCACACACAGTGCCCCCACCCGGTACCCCAGCTGCTCATACAATATGCGAAAGAGAATACTGGTTTCCATTTCATGGCTTACGATACGCATACCGTGGCAGGAAAACTTTTCTACTTCTTTGATAAACTCTTCCAAGGTGAACGCGGTGGTGAGTCTTCCCACCTGCCGACCTTCAGCGGCAAAAAAACCAGGGGACGTAGTGGTGAGTCCTTTCACAGCTTTAGCACCTTGCTCACCTGCCACCCTTTGAAGTGCATCAACCACCATCGCATGTGCAGGTGCAACATAAAGGGCAGGATTCACTGCACCAAACGAGGTTGTACGAAGTGCCTGGAGAAGCTGAAAGCTCTCCTCGCTTTGATGGGCCACTGGGTAATACACCCCTGCATTATCAAGCCCCAAAGAATACTGCGTAATCGCATAAGCACCCAAAGGTATATCCCGTAAGCTCGTTCCTGCAGTTCCTAAGCGAATAATATTGATGGGCTTTTCGGGCGTATGCCATACATCACGTGTATGATCGTATTCAAATAGGGCGTGCAGCTCATTGCAGGCAATTTCCATAGAGGGGGTTCCCATACCCACCGACAAAGCCCCCACAGGCACCCCCTTATACGTACCGCAAGTAATATAAAATTCAGGACGATCCTTATTGGTATGCGTAAAATATACTTCATCAAAATGCGTAGCAATGTCGTCTACACGACTTGCAGCACCCACCAAAATAAGATTAGGTGGGATGCCATCACTTGCCTTCAGGTCTAAATGGTACACCGTGCCATTGGGCGCAATGATAAGTTCTGTTTGTTGCGTGGCTTTGTTCATAGTATTACTATGAGTAGTATACACGAAAGAGATGTCTTGAAAAAGTGGGCAAAATCTGCTAGCATTTCTCTTGAATCCTTATGAGGATTGCACATAGTTTAGCAAAACTAGCACTTTGGTTGGTAGCAAAAGGGGCATACCTTGCACGACCCCTTTATTTTGTGGGGAGCATAGTAAAGTATCCCTTCCGTCTCCTTGGCATATGGGTACTCTTTCCTGTGCTGATCACTCTTTACGATTGGTATCTCAAAGTAAAACGAGCACTGCACCGCATCATCCCCCCGCAACATAAGCTTCTTTTTTTTCTCACGCGACGGGCCATGATTCATGGCATGATGATCTTGATTACACTCAGCGCGCTCACGAATAATATTTTTGCCCAGGAAGCATTGGTGGGAGAAGAACGTAATGCAGAAGCAACGCGTATATTATTTACTATTCTTCCTCCTCCTTATGAAGAAGATGTGCCCACGGTGCCTGCTGATGAATTAGGGTACGATCAATTGTCCCAAGATGATATTAATGAATTAATAGAAGAAGAACTCCCGCCATTAGAAGGCGGAGGCGATAATGATGTAGCGAATGCACCTTCATTTATTACCCCTCAACTACCGCCCACACGGAGGGAAATCATGGTGTACGAGGTGGCAGAGGGCGACACCATATCAAGTATTGCACAAAAATTTGGTATTTCGCTGAATACTATTCTGTGGGAGAATAAACTTACTACATCAACCACCCTCAGAATCAATCAACCACTCCGCATCCTGCCGGTGAACGGCGTTGCGCATACAGTTCGCGCCAACGACACGTTAGGAAGTATTGCGAAACGCTACAGTGCAAGCACCGGAAAAATTCAAGACTTTAATCAACTTCACAGTGACCAATTGGCAATCGGCAAGGTTTTGATAGTGCCTGATGGCAAAATTGCACCCGTGGTGCGGCCTTTGGCCACTATTCCTTCTTCTTCATTGCCTCGTGAGGCAGTGCTACGGCAAGGCGCGGGTATGGTATGGCCTTCAGCCGGGCGACGTATGAGCCAATATTTTAGCTATCGTCATCCTGGTATTGATATTGCTACAGGTATGGGTGTACCACACTTTGCCGTACTTCCGGGCAGAGTTATGTTTTCGGGCTGGCAACGCGGGTATGGACTTACCGTGATGGTGGATCATGGCAAGGGGCTCGTGACCCGCTATGCACATCATAGCCGTAACTTGGTAGAGGTAGGTGAAGAAGTAACTAAAGGCCAAATAATTGGGCTTGAAGGGTCAACGGGCAACTCCACAGGGCCTCACTTGCATTTTGAAGTAATTGTGAATCGTAAACGCGTGAACCCGCTTCAATTCTTTAAGTAGGCTTATGCGGGCGTGCTTCCTGCATAAGGCGCACCACAGTGTCGCGCACAGTTTCGGGGTTGGGAATATCACGAAATACAAAACGAGGAAGCTCTGCAGCAGTTTGTATGGAAATAGTACCGTAACGCAGCAAGGTACCCAGCACGCCTTTGGTTTCCGAAGTACAATCTTGAATACGCACAAGTTCAAGCTCGGCAATCACTCTATTGAACAATCCTTTCTGCTCCACATGCAAAATACGCCGTGTAGTTACCGTCCATACATCTAACCAATAATCAATAAACGCATACGCAAAAAATAGTGCTACAGAAAACGCATACACACTGACTCCCAGCACCACGAGGGCCTGCAGAAGTATACTCGTACTGCCCAACGCAGCAATGCCAGGGAATAGTGCTACAACACCCAAGGGAACACATCCTAAAATAGACGTGATGGCAATCGCGCGCGCCAGCACAATCCAATGGGGCCGCAATACCAATACCTTTGTTTCTCCTGACGCCAACGTGCTATTACTCATAATGAAGAAGGAATAAATTCTACCACGCTTCCCCACTCAATCATACTTCCATAATACCAAGAAACTCCCGCAACGCTCACCACCGAGGCACCATACGCAAGTAAAAAAACATAGGTGCCAAAACTGGCAGCACTATACCTCAACAAATGATAAAGGTATACCAAATTCATGACGGCAAAAAAGAGAAGAAACAGAGCGTAGGGGATGAGAAGAATGTACAAAGGGAAGGACATAGTTAAAGTAATTTCGAATTTCGAATTTCGAATTTCGAATTTTCGCCAAGGTGCTGATACGCCATTTGCGTGGCGGCACGCCCACGTGGCGTGCGTTCTAAAAATCCTAGTTGCAGCAAATATGGTTCGTAGACATTCTCAAGTGTAGTAAGTTCTTCGCCCGTGGCCGCTGCTAATGTTTTTAAGCCCACCGGCCCACCGCGGAATTGAGTCATAATTGATTTTAAAATTCTTCGGTCAGTAGCGTCAAGCCCCAGCTCATCAATATCAAGCTTCAGTAATAATGCTCGTACCACTTCAGGCGTCACAGGGTGAAGCTTGTGCACTTGCACATAGTCGCGTACACGTTTTAATAAACGATTGGCAATACGCGGCGTACGGCGGCCGCGCTTGGCAACTTCACGCAAGGCATGCGTGTCTAAAGGGACCTGTAACAACTTCGCCGAACGTTCCAATATCACTTGTATATCATCCAGTTCGTAAAAATCCAAATGAAAGGTCATGCCAAAACGGTCGCGCAAGGGGGCCGAGAGCATATTCATTTTGGTAGTGGCACCCACAAGCGTAAAGGGGTGAAGGTTGATGCGCAGAATTTTAGCCGTAGGGCCTTTGCCTAGCATCACATCCAGCCCAAAATCTTCCATGGCTTTGTACAACATTTCTTCACTGGTTTTGCGCAGCCGGTGAATTTCATCAATAAACAAAATCTCGCGCGGGCCAATATTGGTAAGTATGGCAGCCATATCCCCTGCCCGCTCAAGGGCCGGCCCAGTAGTGGCATGCACTTTCACGCCTAATTCATTCCCTAAAATATGTGCCAAGGTGGTTTTCCCCAACCCTGGCCCCCCATGGAATAGTACATGCTCTAAATGCTCGCCCCTTCCTTTGGCCGCATCAATAAACACACGCAAATTATCGCGCACGCTCCGCTGCCCCACAAACTCAGCAAGCATCTTGGGGCGTAAAGTGTGGTCAATTTCTCCCTCAGCGCTCGCCGGGCGATCAAAAATAAGGTCCATAGGCATAGAAACAAGGTGATACGATTTCTCTTCTCCCATTCTACTCCTTGGCACCTTTTAGGGCAACGTTTGGAGAATATGAATTCTTTGAATCAATAAACGCCTGCAAAATCAAGGCGGCGGAAAAGGCGTCACGAAGCGTCGTGAATGCCTTTTTGGCATTGCCGCGGATAGCGCGGGATTTTTTATCGCCATGTGCCATATGTTGCACATACTTAGTAGAACGCGACTCGTCGTGCTCGTGCACAGGTATGTGTACTTGTTGAGAAAATTTTAAAATAAACTCACGCGCTTGCGCTTCACGTTCTGTGCCCACAGGCACCCCCACCACCACGGCCCCCACGCCCTCATCACGAATAGTGTCATTCAACAATGTAAAAAGTACCGCTTGCGGCTCGGCAGGAACAATTTTTAAAGGAAAGGCCATAAGGCCCTCATGGTCGCTCATGGCAACGCCAATGTGCTGTGTGCCCCAGTCGATACCCAATAATTTCATAGAAAAATCAGTGTCATCCCCGCGAAAGCGGGGATCCAGGTTAACCCGAATTAATACGGGTCTGGATTCCCGCCTACGCGGGAATGAGATAAAAAAAATAAAAACTAGACCGTTAAAAGCTCAAAACCATTTTTCGTCACTACCAAGGTGTGCTCAAAGTGTGCGCCTAAGGAAGAGTCAACAGTAGAAACCGTCCAGCCATCGTTGAGTGTCTTTACACGCCAGTCACCTGCCGTCACCATGGGTTCAATGCAAATCACCATACCTTCTTTAAGAACTACATCTTGGAATCCGCCACCCACAAAATTAGGAATTTTAGGGTCTTCATGTAAATTACGCCCAATGCCATGGCCCACTAAGTCGCGCACCACCCCATACCCAAAACGTTCTGCATAGTTTTGCACGGCTTTTGAAATATCGCTCACGTGTGCACCATCACGCACTGCGGCCATACCCTTATCGAGGGCTTCCCTAGTCACACTCACGAGCTTACGAGCTTCTGCGCTCATCTCACCCACTCCCACGGTCACTGCCATGTCCGAACACCAACCCTTGTAACGTACCCCCAAATCTATGCCCACCACGTCGCCTTGTTTCAAAGTTCGACTTGGAAAGGCAGGCGCATGAACCACTTCATCATTAATAGAAATACAGCTGGCAGAAGGAAACGGCTTTTCATGCCGTGAAGGTTGATATGCGAAAAAAGAAGGCTCGCCGCCTAGTTTGTGAATGCGTGCCGTGGCAAAAGCATCAAGCTCGCCTGTGGTAACACCCGCAATAGTACGAGACGCCATCTCGTATAACACTTTCGCAAGAATATGGGAACTGTCGCGGATAAGGGAAATTTCGGGAGTGGTCTTGATAAGAGACATAAATTCAATTGCGAGCTATAATACTTCGCACTTCTTCCTGAATTTGCTCTACCCCCCGCTCCGAATTAATCATATGCAACCAACCAGTGGTTTTGAAATAGGCAAGCATGGGCTCAAAACGCCGTGCATATTCTTGATACCGGCGCATAACTACTTCGGGCTTATCGTCTTCACGCGTAATAAGCGCCCCCCCACAAACACTGCAAATATTGTTCTTGGCTTCTTCAGAGTCGGGCATCACCGACCGGTTGTCTTTGGGGCAAAACTTACGCATTGCTAAGCGCCGCACAGTTTCTTCTTGTGAAACATTAAAAAAGAACACCAATGGTTGTGCAAAAGAAAAATCAGTAATCAGCTTCTCAAGGCCTTTCACTTGTCCTATAGAAAGCGGATACATGTCGAGAATAAGGCCATGAGTAATAGTAAGGCTTTGTAATTCGCGCCACAGTAATTCATTAATGACGTCATCGGGCTGCGGAATGCCTGCATGATACCGTTCACGAATGGCACGATACAGCTCCTCTTCCTGAGTGCCACGGCTTGCAGCCCTTACTAAGTCGCCTGTGGCACGGTACACAAAATCAAAATGAGAGGCCAATAGCCTCCCTTGCGTACCTTTGCCCGACCCTGGTGGCCCAATAAGAACAATGAGTTGCTTCATAATCCCTCGTATTCTCGCATGGTAAGCTGCGCATCAATGGCTTTCATGGTTTCAATCACCACCGACACCACAATCAATAAACTCGTACCGCCAATAGTAAGACTTTGTAACCCCGTGAGTGGTTGCACCACAAGAGGCAAAATGGCAATCACGCCCAAAAACAATGCGCCGCCCAAAATAATGCGATTCACTACATAGTTAAGGTACATTGCAGTTTGCGTACCTGGGCGAATGCCAGGAATAAACCCACCTTGCTTTTGCAAGTTTTCTGCAATGCGCTGTGGCTGAAAAATCACCGCAGTGTAAAAATACGTAAAGCCTACCACCAGCACAAAGTATAGAATACCATATACTATATTGTTCTGGAAGAGATTAATTACGCTATCAGCAAATTTCTGAATGGCAGGACTCCTGGCGGCCTTCAAAAACTGAGCAATCATAGGAGGGAAAAGAATAATAGAGATGGCAAAAATAATAGGGATCACGCCCGCCATATTCACCCGTAAGGGAAGGTGGCTGGTAGTGCCTCCATACATTTTCATGCCCCGCACGCGGCGTGCATACGAAACTTCAATATTGCGCTGCCCTTCGGTAATTACTACCACTCCTACCACGGTAAGCACAGCAATAGCCGCAAAAATACCCAGCGTAATAATTTGCGTGCTTTCAAATGTTGCTACAAGTTGCGCGGCAGCCTGCGGCAGAGAAGAAACTATACCTGCAAAAATAAGCAACGAAATACCATTACCAATTTTGCGCTCCGAAATCAGCTCACCCAACCACATTAAAAACATGGTACCTGCGGTTACGGTCACAATAATAGAAAAATAGGTAAAGGGAGTGAGAACTCCTAATACCGGCTGCGAGGAACGTTGCAAAAGCGTAATGGTACCAAAGGTCTGCAACGCAGCTAAGGGTACGGCAAGCACGCGGGTGTACTGATTAATTTTACGGCGGCCATCTTCTTCTTTAGAAAATTCCTCAAGACGAGGAATAATCATGGTTAAAAGTTGCAAGATGATCGAAGCCGTAATATAGGGCGCAACGCCCAACATCACCACCGAAAACGTTTCCATGCCACCCCCAGTAAAAATATTCAGCAAGCCAAAAATTTGATTGCCCTCTAAAAACTTCCGAAGATTGGTAGTATCTACGCCAGGAATAGTAATATGCGCAGCGACACGGTATACCAGAAGCATGGAGAGTACAAACAAAATATTATTGCGAAGGTCTTTTAAGCGCCACAATGAAATTAATTTTCTCAACATATAGGTCCTAGAGGTCTTAACATCCTATTCCCCTTTCACGCTCCCCCCTGCCTTAATAATTTTCTCTTTGGCAGATTCTGATACCTGACATCCCTCTACCTTATACGCTGCAGTAATCTCTCCTTCACCTAAAATTTTAACGCCTTTAGTAAGGCTATGAATTAATCCTTTTGCAAGAAGATTATCGGGACTTACCACCTGATCTTGTTGCCAAAACCTTTGAAGCTGCCCCACATTAATCACTGAGGGCTTTGCATATAAAGATCTAAACCCACGAAGTTTAGGGGCAGAAAGCATGGTACGCCGTATACCCAAATACGTAAGGCCACGCTTACCACCGCTACGCGCGCGTTGCCCTTTAATACCACGGCCAGAATATGAACCACGGCCCGAAGCATCTCCTCTGCCGCGTACTTTATAGCCCTTTCTGGAACCTTGTCCTGGTTTTAGTGTATGGAGTTCAAACATATTTACTTCACAAAATGTTCTAAGGCCTCAAGCGTCGCGCGTACATTATTAATTTTATTTTTCGAACCCATCATTTTCCCCACTACATTTGGCACTCCTGCAAGTTCCAAGACGCTACGCATAGGGCCCCCTGCTTTAATCCCTGTGCCGCGAGGCGCCGCCTTCATCATAATAATAGCCGCACCATACTTACACGATACCGGATGAGGAATAGTGCCAGAGGGAAAATTCAATACCAGCAAATGTTTTTTAGCCTGGGTGGTTGCTTTGGTAATGGCTTGGGCTACATCAGCACCTTTCGCAACACCCGCACCAATAGTACCTTTTCTATTACCCACGGCCACACATGCTCTAAAGCGCATTTGTTTACCACCTTTGGTAACGCGCGTCACACGAGAGAGTTCCACAATTTTTTGTTCGAACTCATCTTGTTCACGTGGTCGTTGATTAAAACTTTTTCTTCCTTCTGCCATACAAATGGGTTAAAATTTCAAACCACCTTCACGCGCCCCTTCTGCTAATTCTTTCACACGCCCACGGTACACGCGGCCATTGCGATCAAACACTACCTTGCTGATACCCTTAGAGAGGGCAGCTTTCGCAAGATCCGTTCCTACCGAATGCGCCTTGTGTTGCTTGGTATCTTTCTTCGCCTTTGCAACCTTGCTACGGTCCGACACGGTCACCAACGTACGCCCTTGTTCATCATCAATCAGTGAGGCATAGATATGTTTTGATGAACGAAATAAAGAAAGGCGTGGACGTGCTAAGGAACCCGTTACCCTGGCGCGGATACGCTTTTTCCTTCGCAATAATCGTTCGTGTTGTGCTTTTTGTTTGTTCATAGAAAAATAATTACGCAGCTCCTGCAGTCTTGGCTTGCTTACCAGGCTTCAATTTAATCACTTGTCCTACAAACCGAATACCTACTCCTTTATAAGGATCGGGTTTCTTCATACGGTACAACTGCGCAGCAACTTCACCCACTAATTGTTTATCAATGCCCTTCAAGGTAATCACGGTCTTTTCAACTGAAGCACTAATACCCTTAGGCACGGTATAAATAATGGGGTGCGAAAATCCTATATTCAAGGTAAGCGTGCTGCCAGAAAGCGCTGCCTTAAACCCAGTACCCATAATTTCCAATTGCTTTTGATACCCTTCTTTAACTCCTTGGAGCATATTTTTCACAAGACTTGCGGTAGTGCCCCACATCGTACGTTGCTCTTTTCCCTTGGGGTTGGCAACACTCACTAGTAGACCATTCCCCTCTTGCACGATGTGTACAAAGGAAGGAATTGTGAGAGAGGCCTCACCCATGGGGCCTTTGGCATGCAAAGATTCTGGTTTCAAGGAAACCGTCACTGCATCAGGAATACTAAGAGGTTTTTTTGCAATACGTGACATAAGGATAATTATCCGGCAATATACACTTTACCAAGCACCTCTCCTCCCACACCTCGCTTCTTGGCTTCATACCCTGTCATCACACCTTGGGGAGTAGAAACAATAAGAAAACCAAAATTCTGTTTCATGGGCGCAATATGATCGTGATCCACAAATATACGAGCACCTGGGCGTGATACACGTTGCAAATCTGTTACAACACTTTTCCCATTCTGGTGGTAACGCAACGCAAGTACAAGCTCATGGGGCATGTCTTGCTCTTTCACTTCTTCGCATGAGGCTACCACGCCTTGCGAAACTAAAATCATTGCCACATTCTTTTTAAATAAAGAAAAAGGAACCTTCACGTGGGGCTTCCCTACGCGTGTAGCGTTACGGATACGAGTAAACATGTCGCCTATGGGATCGGTCATCATATATTACCAACTTGATTTACGTACTCCAGGCACTTCGCCATTGCGCGCTAATTCACGGAAACAAATACGACATAGGTCAAAATCCCTCATATAGCCATGCTTACGGCCACAACGCCAACACCGCAACACTTTACGGGTGCTAAACTTTGGCTTCTTGCGTGACTTTGCTCGTTGTGATGCAGTGGCCATATTCCTTATGATTGAAAGGGAAATCCTAATAACTTGAAAAGTTGAAACGCATGAGCACGGTTTTTCGCATTGGTGACCACGGTAACTTGCACGCCGTGTACGCGTTCAATTTCATCGGGCCGTATTTCAGGAAACACCATATGTTCAGGAAACCCAAACGACATATTCCCCTGTGCATCCAACACGCCCTGCGGAATGCCATGGAAATCTCTCATACGGGGAAATGTGGCCGCAACAAGCTTATGCAAAAAATCATACATACGTTTCCCGCGTAACGTTACCTTCATGCCCACCACCTGTCCTTCACGTATTTTAAACGCAGCAATAGATTTTTTAGCAGGACGAGGAATGGGTTTTTGCCCGCTAATTCTTTCAAGGGTATTGGCAATGGTATCAAGGTATTTAGGATCTTTCAAGGCACGAGAAGCACCCACATTCAGCACTACGGCAGTAACCTTGGGCAGCGCAAGCACATTACTTACTCCCAAGCTTTTCTTTAAAGCCGGTACCACCACCTCATGATAATGTTGTAATAAGTGAGGAGATTTCATGGCAGTGGTGCGTTACATTGTTTACATTGACGCATCTTAGTACCGTCTGCCTGGCGGGAAATACCCACGCGCGTAGGAGCGGAACATTCGGGGCACAACAGCATCACATTACTTAACGAGAGCGCTGCGGGAAACTGTACGCGTTGCCCTTTTTCTCCTTCACGGCGTGGTCGCACATGCTTCACGGCAATATTTACCCCTTCTACGGTGATACGCGAGCGAAGAGGTGTTATTGCAACATGAATAACTTTACCGGTTTTCCCGGCATCTTTCCCTGTAGTCACCTTCACCATGTCACCCTTTTTTATTTTTCTCATACCACTTCTGCTGCTAATGAAATGATTTTCGTAAACCCTTGCTCTTTTAACTCACGAGGGATGGGGCCAAAAATACGGGTACCCTTAGGGTCTTTAGTTTTCCGGTCTACAATCACGCCCGCATTTTCATCAAAACGAATATAACTACCGTCTTTCCTGCGCACTTCTTTGCGGCACCGCACCAACACCACCGGCACAATCTCGCTTTTTTTCACCATCCCATAGGGCACTGCAGCTTTAATCACACACGTCACAATATCACCCAAAGACGCGGTATGGCGTTTATACCCACGCCCCACATGAATGCACATAAGTCTACGTGCTCCTGTATTGTCGGCCGATTGTAAAATACTGCGTAATTGAATCATAAAAACATTTAGGCAATCAAACGCCAACGCTTAGTCCTACTCATAGGACGGGTCTCTTCAAAACGCACCACATCTCCCACCTTACCTTTTCCTGCTTCATCATGTACATGATACTTCTTACTTACCGTAAAAGGCTTAGGGTAAGGTGCACGCGTTTTCTGACGATCTATCTGTACGACGATCGTCTTTTGCATGGAAGCAGAAATAACTTTTCCTGTCAATATTCTTTTACTGTTCATAATATTATGCATGAGTCGCTCCCTGCAACAGGGTTAACATTCTTGCAATCATCTTTTTACTTGCTCGCATGCTCCTCACATTCTTAAGCTCTCGCGCTTCTCGCTGCAAATGCAAGGTAAGTAACTGCGCTCTCTCCTCATTCAGGAGAAGGAGAAGTTCTTGATGCGATTTTGTACGTAACTCTGATAGGGTCATATAGTTATTCCGGCACCACCACGCGAGTTTTGACTGGCATTTTAAATGATGCCAAACGAAATACCGCGCGTGCCACATCTGGCTCTACTCCATCCAGTTCAAACATTACCATACCAGGCTTTACTACTGCAACATAGTGGTCTACATTTCCCTTTCCCTTACCCATCGGCATTTCAGGGCCTTTACTGGTAATGGGTTTGTCAGGAAAAATACGAATCCATAATTTGCCACGCTTTTTTAACTCATGGGTAATTGCACGTCGTGCAGCTTCAATTTGCCGTGCTGTAATCCATGCATGCGCAATCGCCTTCAAGCCCACGGTACCAAAACTCACATTTACTTTACGCGCCGCAACTCCCTTACCACGATGCCGGCCCTTATGCATTTTGCGAAATTTTACTTTTTTTGGAAACATCATACTTTATTGAACACTTCTCCTTTATACACCCAGACTTTAATGCCAATAGTGCCGTAAATGGTGTTGGCGGTGCCCATGGCATAATCAATATCGGCGCGCAAGGTATGGAGCGGAAAACTACCATAAGAAAGCTTTTCACGACGCGCGATTTCGGCACCATCCAACCGCCCTCCCATTTGCACCTTAACCCCCTTGGCACCTGCCTTTTTTACCTTGTCAATCGCATGCTTCATCACACGCCGAAATGCCAAACGCTTTTCTATATCATTAATCATGTCATGCAGCAGCAGTTCGGAAGAAAGATTAGGATTAGCTACCTCCACAATATTAATATGAAAACTGCCCTTTTTCTGTGGAAAAAATTTCGCTTTGAGTTCATTGCGTAACTGCTCTGCCCCGGTGCCGCCTTTTCCAATAATAATACCGGGGCGTGCCACCGATGCTACAATGGTAACACTTTGTGGTGTACGTTGAATTTCAATTTTCTCAAGCCCTGCCTCTTTGAGGCGTTCGCGCAAAAAAAGCTTGAGGACTTGGTCATGCCGGAGCGACGCAATATAAGACGCACCACGTGCAAACCACGCAGAATCCCATGTGGCAATAATGCCGAGCCGTAAACTTTTAGGATGTATCTTTTGTCCCATAGTGTAAATTACATGCCAGACTTACGTTGAAACATCTTTCGGAAAAATCCTTCCCGTGCACCTTTTACTGGTTTTTGAGGGCTCGTACGCGCTCCTTTTTTTGTTGCAGCCTCTTCTTTACCTTTACTTTTTTCTACCAAATCAGCTGCACTCAAAGGCGCCGCAAGCACCACATTCTTGGCCACAAGATCCCCTTTAGTACTTTTCAACACAAGATGCACATGAGAAGAACGTTTACGAATCGGCGCAGCACGCCCAAAGGCCTTGGGGGTAGAACGCTTTAACATGGGGCCCGGGTCCACGGTGAGTTTCTGTATTAATAAATCTTCTTCCTGTGCACCGAAATTATGCGTGGCATTTGCTACCGCGCTCTGCAGCAGTTTTCGCAAAGGCACGGCCGCTGCCTTGGGCAATAAAGAAAGCGTGCCTTCGGCCTCACTAACTTTTGCACCACGAATAGCGTCGGCCACAAGCCGTACTTTACGTGGCCCCATGCGAAGATGATACAAATGTGCCGAAATAGTGGCTACCATACTTATGCTTTCTTTTCTGTGGCTGCTTTCGCAGACTCTAATGCTGATTTTTCTGCTTCAGCTTTCTTGGTTTCTAATTCACGCTGCATACGCCCTCCATGGCGGATAAACTTCTTGGTAGGGGAAAATTCACCCAATTTATGGCCCACCATATTTTCTACCACCAGTACAGGTAGATGTACTTTGCCATTATGAACGCCCAAAGTAAAGCCCACCATTTCAGGGGTAATCACTGCTGCGCGCGACCAGGTCTTAATGATGGTCTTATCCCCCACGCGCAATGCGCTTAACTTTTTCATTAAGCGTTGATCAATAAACGGGCCTTTTTTAACACTTCTTGACATAAAATTATTTCTTAGGTCTTCGTTGAAGAATAAAGCGGTTAGAGAATCGCTTTGCCTTCCTTGTCTTTACGCCCATGGCGTGTTTTCCCCACGGGGTTTTTGCATACCGCAACCCAATAGGATTTCTTCCTTCACCGCCTCCATGAGGATGGTCTACTGGATTCATTACTTTACCACGTACCACAGGACGACGCCCTAAATTACGGCTTCTCCCTGCAGTACCAAGCGACACTAAGCGATGATCAGGATTGGAAAGTACCCCCAAGGTGGCACGACACAAAGCATGAGTCACACGCACCTCGCCTGAAGGCAATTTAAACTGTGCATAGTCCCCCTCTACTCCCAAAAGTTGTGCGCTCGCGCCTGCACCGCGTACTAATTTTCCCCCACCCTTAGGCTTCATTTCAATATTATGAATAGCCATACCCACAGGAATAGAACGCAGAGAGAATGCATTCCCAGGCTTAAATTCCCCCTGTGCACTGTAGGAACATACCGCATCCCCCACACTCAGTCCTTGCGGAGCAAGGATATACCGTTTTTCGTTTCCTGGAAAGTTCACCAGGGCAATGCGGCTACCCCGATTGGGGTCATATTCAACAGCAGCAACAGTTCCCTGCACATCAAGATTATCACGCTTGAAATCAATAGTACGAATATAGCGTTTGGCACCACCCCCACGATGGCGTACGGTAATGGTACCACTCGTGCGGCCACCGGTGCGTTTTTTAATGGTGATCAAAGATTTTTCAGGCTCGTATTTGGTAATATCAGTAAACACACGCTTGGAAGCGTGGCGACGGCCTGGGGTATGAGGAGTATAGGAAAGTACTGGCATAATTTAGGCTGATGGTGTCTTGTGGACATGCATATCTAATTTCTCATTGGCAGGCAACTGTACAATATATTTTTTCCATGTTCGTGTTTTCCCTTGCGTTCTACCATACCGCACATAGCGACCTGCCATAGGCACCATACGTATAGCCAGAGGGTGCACCTGAAACATTCTGGTAAGGAAAGCACGCACCTGGGGTTTAGTGGTATGATAGGGCGCCTGCACACAATACTGGTGTAAAGCCTGTAATGCAGTACTTTTCTCAGTCACTAAAGGGGCAAGGTGGAGTGGCTTTACAAGCCCATGCACCGAGGCCATGGAAGTTCTTGGCACGCCAGGATCTCCTCCCTCTTGCGAGGCGGCAATTTCTTCTGGCTTTTTTTTCAGAAAATCAAGAATAGGCATATTAGGGCATTAATCGTTGCGTAAGCTCTCCTACTGCTTCAGGCGTCATTACACACACCCCGTGGGCCACCACATGGTACGCATTCAAATCCCCTGCTCCGGTAACTTCGGTACGCGCAATATTGCGCAGAGCACGACGTGTGGGGCGTTCAGAGGCAGCAAGGGCAATAAGCCAGCTTTTGTTCTTGGGGGTGTGCTCGGTATTAAAAGGCAACGATGCCAACATGCGTGCAGCAGTTTTTGTTTTTAAAGGATCAAACGCCATGGTGTTAAGAACTACCAGTCTCCCCCCCTGCACTTTATCGGTTAATGCCATGCACAGTGCCTTGCGAGCCATTTTCACATTAATTTTTTGTTCGTAATTGCGGTCATTCCGTGGACCATGAGCTACACCGCCACCTTTCCAAATAGGAGAACGTGTAGAGCCATGCCGTGCACGGCCAGTACCTTTTTGGCGCCATGGCTTTTTCCCGCCTCCGCGTACTTCACCACGCATTTTCGTATGTGCCCATGGTTGGCGAGAATTTGCAGCATAGCTGGTAATAATTTGATGCAGCAGGGCAGCAGAAGGGGCAATGCCAAACACATGTGCATCAAGGGTGTATTCCCCAACTGCCTTTCCTTCTGGTGAGTATATGGGTACTTTAATCTCTTGCATACAATATTATGAAGCCTGCTTATCTAAGTGTATAAACACCAGGGCATTGCGTGGTCCTGCTACAGAACCTTTCACCAGTATTTCACGCGTCGCAGGGTTCACTTCTATAACTTTTAAATGCTTCACGGTAACTTGTGCATTACCCATGCGGCCTGCCATGCGAGTACCTTTCACCACATGCTGTACGCCATGGCCAATACTCCCTGATGCGCGTGCTTGGTCTTTATGGCCGTGGGTAGTAGGATGGCCACGAAAATGATGGCGTTTTACTACCCCTGCAAACCCTTTTCCTTTTGAAATGGAAGCCACGGTAACCGTATCTCCTGCCTTAAAGGTAATATCTTGCATAAGTTGCCCCAGAGTTATGCCCGAGGTAAGTTCTTCATTCACACGAAACTCTTTCAAGTATTTAAATTGCTTCCCTTGAAGTGTCTTTGCGGGTGTGCGCAAAGGTAACGCGCCTAGCTGCACTGCGCTATACCCATCATGATCCTTGGTTTTAATTTGCGTCACCGTGCATAAGGGCAATACAAAAGAAGTGACTGGAGCTACGCGCCCATCAGATAAAAACCGTTGCGACATGGATTGCTTAATACCAAGGGTACTTTTCATAACGTAATCACTGGTAACAAAATACCGGGTCCTAACCCGGTTTCCCTTCACTAGTTATGTGTGAAAGAGACGGTGCTCCGACGCAAGGTCGGAGCACCCCGACCAAGGTCGGGGTGGATTAGTATTACATCTTAATTTCCACTTCAACTCCCGAAGAAAGGTTAAGGTTCGTTAACCCATCAATGGTTTTCGATGTGGGGTTCATAATGTCAATCAATCGTTTATGAATCCGCATCTCAAACTGTTCTCGGGAATCCTTGTGAACAAAGGTGGAACGGTTGACCGTATACTTGCGGATATCGGTGGGCAAAGGAACAGGGCCTTTTAATTCTGCACCCGTGCGGGATGCCATTTCGGCAATCGTACGCGCTGCATCATCAATAATCTTATGATCAAATGCTTTCAAGCGAATCCGTATGCGAGGCGCCTGTTCTTGCTTTGCTGCTTTGGGACCAGAGGGAGTAGCTGCGGATGATTTCTTTTCTTGTGGCATGGCCATTCCTTATTTTATAATTTTCGTCACCACCCCTGCACCTACAGTTTTGCCACCCTCGCGAATAGCAAAACGCAATTTATCTTCCAGTGCTACAGGTGCAATAAGGGCAATTTTAAGCTTCACGGTATCCCCAGGCATTACCATTTCAGCGCCTTCAGGAAGCGTTACTTCTCCGGTGACATCTGTAGTGCGAATATAAAATTGTGGTTTATATCCTTTGAAGAACGGCTTGTGACGGCCACCTTCTTCTTTGGTTAAGCAGTATACTTCAGCTTCAAATTCGGTATGAGGCGTCACGCTGCCAGGTTTTGCAAGCACCATACCACGCTCAACATCTTCTTTCTTGGTGCCGCGAAGTAAAATACCTGCATTATCACCCGCAAGGCCTTCGGCCAGTTGCTTATTAAACATTTCAATACCCGTAATCACGGTTTTTTGTGTCGCACGGAAACCCACAATTTCAGCCTCATCATTTAACTTCATAGTACCGCGCTCAATACGCCCTGTAATCACCGTACCGCGGCCTTCGATGGAAAAGATATCTTCTACTGGCATTAAGAATGGTTTATCCACGGGTCGTTCGGGTTGAGGAATATACTCGTCCAAAGTCTTTAAGAGCTCCAAAATAGGGGCAGTTGCTGCCGCATCCGTAGGATTCTCAAGAGCCTTCAGTGCGCTTCCACGAATAATAGGCGTGGTGTCACCAGGGAATTCATACTTTTTCAATAAATCACGCGTTTCTTCTTCCACCAGATCAATCAGTTCTTTATCTTGCACCATGTCTACTTTATTCAAAAATACCACAATATAAGGCACACCTACTTGGCGCGCAAGCAAAATGTGTTCACGGGTTTGAGGCATGGGGCCGTCAGCCGCACTTACCACCAACACCGCACCATCCATTTGTGCAGCACCCGTAATCATGTTCTTTACGTAGTCAGCGTGGCCTGGGCAGTCAATATGCGCATAGTGGCGCTTCTCACTTTCATACTCCACGTGGGCAATAGCAATGGTAATACCACGAGCCTTACTTTCGGGCGCTTTATCAAGATCATCAATTTTTTTATCTTGTGCCTGCATACCCTTCGAACGCAGTACTTGAAGGATTGCTGCGGTAAGGGTTGTCTTACCATGATCCACATGACCAATGGTACCCACGTTCACGTGAGGCTTAGTACGTTCAAATTTTGCTTTCTCGGCCATATGATTAACTTTTTAGCTTTCTAGCTTATTAGTTTTTAAAAAAAGAAAAATCTATTTTTAGATTCTGATTTCAACTAGTTGCTAGTGGCTAGCAACTAGTGGCTTTCGCCTACACCGGCGGCTCGGGGCTAAACGAAGGAGCGTTTGTTGCCCATGGCTCTGCAAAGGGTTCTTCCTGCATAGGTTGCGCTGATATCCCTGGCTGCATACGTTTGGGCATCATGCGCTCAAATTGCTTAAATGACGTTACCACAAAAAATCCTCGATCTTCAGGATTAAAAAATACGCAGTGTTCTCCGGTGCGGCTGACAAAATCTAATACTGGTGAAATGTCCAACATAGTAGCAGGTTCTTTATGTGGTTTCTATGATACCAAAATAACTTAGGTATTGTCAACGGTCTTGGGTTTCCTAGCTTTTTGGCACGGCCTGCAATATACCGGGCGCCCAGGGATAGGCTGAAATGGCAGCTCGCGGATGGCAGTGCCACAAGAAGCGCAGGTAAGATTCAAATGCGCCACATCATACAATTGCCGCTGTCCTGTTCTGGTATCTGTATTCATATAAATAAAAGAATTACCAGCCAAAACTTTTCCCAATTTCTTCTGCAGTTTCCCTGCCCCTTGCAATCTGAATATCGCCATCTTGGCAAATAATTTTGGCAGGGCTCGATAAAAGACAGTGGTGGCTTGCCAAGGCATCTTGGTACGCACCTGTATCAAAAAACGCAATATAAAAACTTTCTCCTTCCGCAACATCATCAAGCCGTGGCAAATGTACATAACTTCCCCCGGTGTATTTGTCATCACTATCGCAACTCAACCCCGTCAGCCACACCCGCTCCATTTTTTTTGCCTGCATATGATTCACAGGAATCACATGCCAGCGTTGGTGAATCGCCCAGGTATCCAGCAAATCGTTCATGAAGCTGCCATCAATGATATACCATTTTTTTGCCGCGGCACCATTGGTAATTTCTTTTTGCATCAGCACTTTGTATACGGTCATTTGCGCAGGCGCCATAATGTGCCGCCCCCATTCACAAATAATATGGGGAGCAACATTGCCTTCCATGCTGGCATATTGACTTAGCACACTTACCAGCCGTTGCACTAAGCTTTGCACGGTATACGTTTTTTTCTTTTCATAATTCACGGCAAACCCGCCCCCTATATTAATAGTATCTAAGCGCGGATTGCTTTTACGGAGCATGGTAAACACATCAAGCCCTTCTTTTAAAGCCGCAATGATATCATTGGCATGCGGAATTTGCGACCCCACGTGGTAATGTAAAATAGCAAGATTGTGTACCCTGCCCAATTCGGCAAGTTGTGTAGGCGAAAACCCAAATTGTTCAGTACGTTTATCCCAATGCGAACTGGTTTTCACAGAAAGATTCACTCGAATACCCACCTCACCTTTATACCTACTCCATTGTTCTAGTTCTTTATGCTCTTCAATAATCGGCACAATATCCAAACCCTGGTCGCGTAGTTCACGAATAAGGGTAATATATTGCTCGGTCTTAGGGCCATTGCAAATTACTTTAATGCGGCTATTGAAACGATGCTGTTCCCATAGACGCTTTACAATCCACAGTTCGTTCGCCGAGGCGGTTTCTAAATTCGCGCCTTCAGTAATTAACGGCAAAATAAATTCACGATTCTGGTTTACTTTCATGGGGTAGTGAAAATAAAACTTCCCCTTGTACTTGTAATGTTTAATGTAGTGGTTGAAGGTGGTAATAAGTTCTTCCACGCGTTGTTCAATAATAAACGGAAATACCACTTCAAGACTTGTGCCATATTTTTCTGCCAGCTCGGCAATATTGTATTGATAATTTCCTTCGTTCACCACCAACTCTCCTTGTTTATTCACATCAAAAAATTTGGTGCCAAATTCATGCCGCCCCAATTTCCATGCTTCGCGAATGTGTGTGATACGTTCCATATTGTTATGTGCCCCTATCGTACGCCAGCTAGCCTACATGTCAATAGGTTTATAGAAAAACACCCCAGGGCTTGAAATAAAAAAGGGTGCCGCACGCGTCGCCGCGTCCGGCACCAAGGAAACTCAAAGACCAGGGCCCTCACCTCCTAGGCTTGCGAGAGTACCTGGTCGCCGCGGTTCCATTCGAAAAGGTCCTCCGCCAACTGAACGTCCATGAACCACACATGGACGTTCGAGTGCCAGTACGCGCTCACTGCCCATAGATTGCCGTCGTCACCAACAATGTACGCGATGTTCCTGCACCCGTTGGTAAACATCGGACCGGCCTGGCCCTGCGCCTGGGCCTTGATGAGCTGGTAAAAGTGCGCCAGGGTGATATGCACCTTGTCCCCAAGCTCGGCCATGATGGGGGCGTCCTGCGCGTCACGCTTGAGGGCGTGCAGCGCAATCACACCGGCCGGCACACCCTCCTCAACCTTGCCGAGGAAATACTGCCGAAAGTCAGGCTCCAAGAAGAATTTGATGCCGTCGGGGTTGTGCTTCTCAAAAGCATCCGCGGCCACGAAACGCGGCACGGCATGGACCGGTACCGTGGTCACCAGCTTGAGCAGGCTCATCACAATACTCCTTCACTTTTAGTGGTAACCTTGAGTCCCCTCGCGGCGGGGCCAATGGTAATTACCGTGGGCATCGGTATGCCCCCCCTACCACCAGGCTCAAAGTCGCCAAGCTCCCTAGGATCAAGGGGCACCTTTCTGACCACGATCACAAACAGCAGCCCCTTTTGCTGCTGTAACTTTTCCAGGCACACCATCCTTTCCTCATGAGTGAGGTCATACTCTGCCCACACCTGCCTTTTCCCTTCCATGATCCACACCTTGGCACCGCTCTTAAGTGCGTCCTCACACGCTTTGAAGTTCAACTCGCCAATGAGCTTGGCGAAGCTGCAAAGCCGCGTGATATTACCAATGACAGGCATTGAACTTGCCCTCCTATCTAGTCTAGTCGTGCTCAGAAAAACACGGGTAGGACGGGTAGGAAAAGAAAAGGGATCTTCTCCGTCTTCTCTAGTCCATGCCCAAGAAGACTTGGCAGTTTCTTTGTCTACTTTTCACGTAATACGACGGATATCCCGATGCGTCTTGATGTAGACGTTCTCTCCGACTTGAACGGCGAACGCGACAAACGGATCCCCATTCCAAAGCTTCGCGTTCTTACCGATGGCAATGATCTTGCCGCGGATCCAGGGACGATGAGTGGTACCCAACTCGTTGGGGCCCTGGAACTCCACCGTATTACCTACGGAGAATTCCTTGTAGTTTTGCACCATCCGCATCTCCGAGTCGTCGAAGGGACACCCGATGAGCGGATCCGATACGAACACGCGCTTGTCCATGTCAGACCTCCAATAGTTGCTCATTTGGTTCTTTAAGAACTAGCATGTTCCTGGCGGGAACTGCGACAACCATTTCACGGTATCGAGCGGCGTTGCAGGAATACC
>CAYHRN010000004.1:0-28070 GCA_964359155.1 uncultured Gammaproteobacteria bacterium
CGCCAAAAATTATTTGCAAGAATTGGAACTGAAGCGGCTGAACCTGCTGGTGGAACAGTTTTTATCTTTCGCAGAATTGCAAAGCGTGGAGCAAAGAGTGATGTATATGAAAGATTGGATTCAAAAATTGGATGGTTTTTTGATTTTAAACGATAAAGAAATTTTGCAAAACGCCGGCGATGTTTCGCGTTTAGAAATGGAGAAAAAAGTAAGAGATGAATTGGAAAAATATAATCAAAAAAGATTAGGTCATTAGTAGAAGATTTACTGAAATGAAAACAACGCTTTACATGGCAATGTCGGTAAACGGAATCATCGCCACCAAAACAGGCGACGAGGAGTTTTTGTCGCATGAAAATTGGGAAAAGTTTTGCGAGCTTGCCAGAAAGTTTGGAAATTTTATCGTCGGGAGAAAAACCTACGAGATGGTTAAGAAGTGCGATGGCGGATATAATTTTAAAGATTTGGTTGGTGTAGAAAAGGTTGTTATCTCCCAAGATCAAAATTTCAAACTTGACGAGGGGTATACTCTTGCAATCTCTCCGCAAGACGCGCTCGCAAAACTTTCACGATTTGAAAATGTGTTGGTTACCGGCGGCGCAAACGTCAACTCAGCCTTTGCTAAAGCAAATTTGCTAGACGAAGTTATCTTGAATGTTTAACCTGTTCTTGTTGGTAAAGGAATCCCGCTGTTTGCGCCACAAGATTTTGAATTAAACTTGCAACTTATTTCTAGCGAAAAATCAAATAAAGGAATCGTTACTTTAAATTATTCCGTTGTAAAATAAATCCATATGGAGAAGATGAGCTACCAAGGCGTAATCATTGAAGAGAGTTTGGGAAATAAAGATATTCTCAAGGATGTCAAAATGTTAGAGACGAAAGTTGAGGAAGTTAGGGAGGACCATAAAACTCCTTGGGTAAAGCAATGGACTTTGCACGCTGTTGAAATTCCGGAACATCAAGCAAAAAATGTTGCGGAAAAAATAAGCAAGGCATTGGATGCTGCACATGACTGGTATGCCGATTTTAAGAACGATACTCACCATTACATTATTTTCCGTAACAAAGTTTTTTACATAGACCGAAAAAGTAAAGAGCAATACGACGAAGCAAAGCAATATGGCATATCATTAGGTATACCAGAATATCAGGTTGATTTTACTCCAGATGATACAATTTGAGGGAAGTAAATAAATGGAAAAAGAAGCAGAAACATAAAAAGTCATTGTTTCCTAAATCTTGAGAGTTTAGAAGTCTCACTTCCAAACTATGAATAATTTGCATAGATTTCGAGCAACATGCATAGATATAGACAAAAATGCATAGATTTGGCATACTAGCTCGTATTGATTTTTAATATTTTTTATGACCATCGAACTCAAGAAATTTGGCACCATTCTCACGTCACGTCCTGCGGGCCTCGAAGCGTTTCAGGCGATTCGACCAAGCATCACACAAGGCGAGAATGTCCAAGTAGATTTTGATGGGGTGCTTGCAGTAACCCCGTCATGGGTGGATGAGTTTTTTTCACATTTGATTGAACATGTCGGTGACCGTATAGAATTGTTGCCCACCGACAATGCCTCGGTGCTTGCCACGTTCAGCGTACTTGCGGAAGCGCAACAAGAACCCCTTGCCAGCTTCGCGCACAGATATGTAAAAAACAAAAACTTGGTTTCAGTATGATTACCTACGATGATTTTGAAAAAGTAGATATTCGCGTGGGGAAAGTTGTTGAAGTCGCGGATTTTCCCGAGGCGCATAAGCCGGCGTATAAGATTAAAATAGATTTTGGTGCTGAAGTTGGTGTCAAGCGCAGTAGTGTACAAGCCGTAGGTGCCCATACCAAAGAAGAGCTTTTGAATTCCTATGTGTGCTGTGTAGTCAACTTTCCACCCAAGCAAATAGGACCATTTAGCTCTGAAGTGCTTACGTTGGGCTTTAAGCATAATGCCGGTATGGGCTGGGTGCTGATTGAACCCAAAATAAGCGCGGTAGATGTGGGGAGTAAGTTATGCTAACAGAAAAAGTGATATGAAATTTTTGAATGATATTCTCTTGATTGATTTTGAGGGTCTGGGTACCGAGCCCCTGCAAATTGGGGCATTGCTTTTGGACAAAGAGACCCTTGAGGAAAAAGAGAGTTTTGTATCGTATATCTATGCCGATCTCAAGGGTATGACCCTACCAGTATCTGGGATATCGCAAGACATGCTGAATGGTGCACCTTCGAAGGCCGAGGTGGGCCGTATGATATTTGAGAAATTTGGTACCAGTATTATGTTGGGGTCCTGGGTTGCTGATTTGGATCGTACGCACTTTAAAAAAATTATTGCTGCTGCTGGTGTTGATATAACACTGTATGATTATCATGTTTTTGACATTTGGCCCGTAGCCTACCTATATTTGTTGAAAAGGGGGTATACTGGCGGCATACATTCAGAAGAAATGTTTCAGGCCTTTGGTGCCAACCCGCGGGGCCTGCACAATGCACTCGAGGATTGTCGGATTGAAGCAAAGATTTTAAGGAACATTATTGTAGCAGCAAAATTTGAGAATTCTCACTGCTAAGTATTTAATATGGCTATTCTGAAAAAATCTCAAAAAAATCCCAGAAAAACGTGTTTTTTAATTACCCCCATTGGTAAGGATGGTTCCCCTGTGAGAAAAAGGATTGATCAGTGGAGTGAGCTTGTATATGAGCCTGCTTTCGGTAAAGACTATAAAATAGTCCGTGCAGATAACATGTCTTTACCGGGAATTATTACAGAACAAATTATTCAGCTTATTTTTGATGCTGACTTGGTAGTCATCGACTATACTGGTTTGAACCCGAATGTAATGTATGAGGCAGCAATTAGACATTTATGTAATAAACCATATATACAAATCAAGGAAATTGGCGTACCTTCACCGTTTGATATTCATCATCTGAGAACTATTTCTTACGATCCATCTGACCTAACTTATGTGAAAAAATTAGTTCAAAATATAGGAGATAGTTTGCAAGCAATTAATAGCCCCGAATATAAACAACCTCAGTTTATTAAAGAAAAATTTGATTTCAATAAAATAGTTAGCGATCCAGAGAAGTTTGTAGCGCTACTCAAACAATATATTTTTTCATCTAAGGATATTCAAGAATTGAAACAATCAGAAGAAGCAATTGTTACCATTATGGACCAATCCAATCACTCGTTTTTTGCTTCCTCTGCCTTTGGGCGTAAAAAGATAGTATGTCCAAAATGTAAAACCATTAAATATGAAAAAATGTACGAAGATCTGGTGGGCATGCCCGCTTCAAGTGTTATGAGTTATATGCCTATTTTTGGTAAGCACCACTATAGGTGTACTGTTTGTGATACAGAATTTGAAGAATCACTTCTTAGTTAGGATGCATTATTTATGAACGTAGCAGAGAAAGATCTCTATTTTGTCGCGGTGAAAGTCTTTTTAGAACAAGACGGAAAGTTGTTGATTTTAAAAGATAGTTTTGGTGATTGGGATTTGCCTGGTGGAAGAATCAAAAAAGATGAGTTTAGTGTTCCCTTTGACGATATTATTACACGGAAGATGATCGAAGAGTTGGGTGCTACCGTTGTCTATACAATTGGTAAGCCTGTGGTGTTGATGCGGCATGAGCGCAACGAAATGGTGCTAGGAAGCCCGCTGGTACGCATATTTGCCGTGGGGTACAGGGGTACTCTCGTGAGTGGCGATATTCAGCTTTCGCTTCGCCATACCGAGATGAAATGGGTCGACGTGGCAACATTTGATCCGAAAGATTACTTTCGGGGCGGTTGGTTGCAAGGAGTTGAGGAATATCTCGAGATAGCGCGGTCGTAAACATATTAATCAAGGCAACTAATATGCCTATGAATTCAGATAAAAATAGCATTATTTTAAATACCAGAGCTCCTATGCCTATCATAGGTTTGGGAACCTGGAAATCAACTCCTGGCAAAGTAGGACCTGCAGTCGAGCATGCACTATCGAAGTGCGGATATTCGCATATAGACTGCGCCGCTATATACCGCAATGAAAAAGAAATTGGAAATGCGTTCCAAAAAGTTTTTGCTCATGGCACCAGAAAAAGAGACGACGTTTTTGTTACCAGCAAGCTTTGGAACTCGGAGCACCTTACAAGCAGAGTACGCGAAGCGTGTGAATCTACGTTAGTAGATTTAAAGCTAGACTACTTAGATCTTTACTTAATGCACTGGGGTATAGCCATACCGCCTAACGGTATAGATCCAGCTCTAAGATGGAAAGAACAATTAGATGAAAACGGATTTTTAATAACGGAGAAAATTTCCATCCAAGAAACATGGCAGGCTATGGAAGAACTCGTGAGTGCTGGTCTTGTGAAGGCAATAGGTATTGCGAATTTTACTGCTCCTATGATTATAGACCTTCTCTCTTACGCTAAGGTACTGCCTGTCGTGAATCAGATAGAATTGCATCCTTATTTGCCACAGCAAGAGCTGGTGGAATTCTGTCAGCGTCAAAATATCGTGGTGACCGCATATTCACCGCTTGGCTCACCAGGCAACTACAAAAGCAAAGGGTTTCCCGTGTTAACAGAAGACGAAACGATAATTCAACTTGCTCGCAACCATGGCAAATCTTCGGCGCAAATTTTGATTCGATGGGGGGTACAAAGAAATACCGTAGTGATTCCCAAAAGTATTACTCCTGAAAGGATACGAGAAAACATGAACGTGTTTGATTTTGAATTATCGGAAACAGAAATGCAGGCAATAACAAAGCTTAACCGTAACCTCCGTTTTGTAAATCCCTATGCCTGGTGGAAAATTCCGTATTTTTCTTGAATGCTTAGAAGTGAGACTTCTAAGTATTTTAATCAGAGTAAGTCTTGCTTTAAAATAATATGAGTTCTTATAAGTACAGCCCGATTACAAGTAAACATGAGTTACTACGGGCAATTGAGTATACGCATTTTGCGTGTTTTGAACTATGTAAAAGATATTTTGGCAGATACCTCCCTGTGTCGGGAAATGTGGGAATATTTTGCCATTATGAGGACGAGTTTGTGTTGCTCACAAAACTTCGCGAGGAACTTACAGAAAAATATTTTCACTGGAATCAAAAATATTTTCGTCTTTATGAGCCAATCGTTATCCCTGCAAAAGGAGATATACCAGAAACAGCATATACATATTTGTATATAAGAAAACCAGATATGGAAAAGCCACAAGTGGGCGATGTGGATTTAGTGTTAGAAAAAGATAAGTTTAAAGAACTTAAAGAATTAATTATCGAGAAGAAAGTAATAAACGGAGTGGAACTGTGGTATCGCTCCGACCTTAACATGGTGAGGCTGGCCGCGCCTGACATTGACGCCTTACCGTTCATTACCGAGAAATATATGTATGAAAATGTGAAAGTTTTAAGAAGCGTGGCTTGGTAAATTTCGTCAACCTATGCCCCCAGAAATTCTTGAGTATATTGCATCGCAACGTGTGGGCGTGCTGGCAGTGGAAATGCTAGATGGTGCACCCCATGGTGCTACCGTGCATTTTGCACATAGTGAAAAGCCCCTTACATTTTTATTTGAAACCTATCGTGAATACCGCAAGGCCGAGCCTCTTTTTGGTCGTGAGTGTACCCGGGCGAGCCTTGTTATTGGTTTTGATGAGCGCAACATGAAGACGCTACAAATGGATGGCGTAGTGAGGTGCATGACTGCAAAAGAGCGTACCGAGTTGTTCGATGTCGTATACTTAGAGAAATTTCCTGAGAAAAAGATTAAAGCTCAAGAACCCTACATGGTGCCTTTTGTTTTTATCCCCACCTGGTGGCGTTTTACGGATTGGACTTCCCCGGAGGGTAAGCGAATTGTAGCTTCGACGGATGAAACATATTCATGACCCACTTTGTCTACATCCTCAAATGTGCCGATACCACCCTGTACGTGGGCTGCACGAATAATGTGGAAAAGCGTGTGCACGAGCATAACCATGCCAAGAAGGGAGCTCATTATACCAAAATACGAAGGCCTGTGACGCTTGCCTATTCTGAGCAGTTTGATAATCTGAAAAATGCCCGTGCGCGTGAGGCGGAAATCAAACGCTGGAGGCGAGAGGAAAAATTCGCGTTAATTACAGAAGAAACTATGACGAAAAGTAAGAAAATGCATGTGAAGGGGGTTGAAATCGTCACGTTTAAGAAGAACGATGGTGATTATATTTCTCTGACGGACATTGCGCGGTATAAAGGTGGAGCTGAAACAGATGATGTGATTAAGAATTGGATGAGAAATAGAAGCACCATTGAATTTTTAGGGCTATGGGAAATAATCAACAATGATAGATTTAAACCCGTCGAATTCGACGGGTTTAGGAAAGAAGCTGGCAGTAATCATTTTGTATTGTCTCCCAGCAAATGGGTTATGAGAACTGATGCAATGGGCATTATTACTCGTCCTGGGAGAAATGGAGGCACCTACGCTCATAAAGACATCGCTTTTGAGTTTGCCAGTTGGATCAGTGCCGAATTCAAGCTCTACCTCATTAAAGAATTTCAACGTTTAAAAGAAGAAGAAAATGAACGGTTGGCATTGGGCTGGGATGTAAAACGAACACTGGCGAAGATTAACTACAAAATCCATACCGATGCCATTAAAGCGCACTTACTGCCACCTCAACTTTCTGTGCACGCAGCCAACATCATCTATGCCCACGAAGCTGATGTGCTGAACATGGCCTTGTTCGGCACAACCGCCAAAGATTGGCGAGATAATGCAAAGAAAGTGGGCAATATTCGCGACGATGCCGACGTAAGCCAACTGGTCGTGCTTTCTAATCTCGAGAGTCTTAATGCCGAGCTTATCCGCCGCAAAATCTCTCAGCCTGAAAGATTACTACAGCTCAACCAGATTGCGATTACGCAAATGAAGTCCCTTTTGGGAAGTTCATCGATTAAGAGATTGGAATAAATTTTAACTAATTATCATGTATGTCCCTACAAAAGTATATTGCAGAGCTCCTCGGAACTTTTTTACTTACCTTTGCGGTCATTGCCTCGTTGGCGAACAACTTTCCTTTGGCTACGCCCTTAGTGGCTGGTCTTACCTTGGGGCTTGTGGTATATACCATGGGTGGGGTTTCAGGTGCGCATATTAATCCGGCGGTCACGGTGGGGTTATGGTCGATTAAAAAGATATCTACAAAAGACGCCGTCGTGTACATCATTTCGCACATGATCGGTGCCACCTTGGCCATGCTTCTGGCCCGGCACCTTTTTAGTTTCACTAGCACCTTGGTAGCAGCAGATACGATGCCGGTATTTTTAGCCGAGGCCATTGGTGCGTTTATTTTGGTCGTGGGCGTTACCAGTATCGTACTTAAAAAAGATGCCGCACCTTATAGCGGTGTGGTCATTGGCGGTTCACTGCTCCTGGGAGCAGCCATTGCCGGGCGGGTAAGTAACGGTGTGCTCAACCCTGCGGTCGCATGGGGCATTGGTTCGTTTTCACTTGTCTATGTGTTGGGCCCCTTGGTGGGCGCCCTTGTGGCAGCGCAATTGGTGAAGTGGCTTATGAGAACACGGTAGAGGGGTTGCATAAATTTTCATAATAGGGTATAAGTAAAGCACTGAAATCGAGTCGAGTTTCAAGTTAAAAGCACGCATACACATAATTTACTATGAACGGAACTATTAAAACCCTTACTACTAAGGGATTTGGTTTCATCGCTCGCGAGGGCGAGACTAAGGATTTGTTCTTTCACTCTACCGCATTGGTGGGGGTGACCTTCGAGGAATTGAAGGAAGGCGACAAAGTTACCTTTGAAGTGACGCAAGGCGAAAAAGGCCCTGCAGCCACCAACGTAGCACGTGCGTAAAAGCACGTTGCAACAAAAGACCGCCCTGTGCGAAATAGCAAGGGCGGTCTTTTTGTACTATTATAGTACTTATACCTCATGTGAAAATGTTTCAAAGATATATTCTTCTTGTTGGCCTAGGTGCGGCCTTTTTCATTGCTGAATGGGCTTATTTTGATGTGAACAAAAAGCTTTGAGGCTGAGCAGGTACGGCTTGCAAATGAAGACGCCGCGCGGATAAAAATTGAGAAAAAAGTATTTGGCACTTCCGTGAAAGGCAGGCCTATTGAAGGATATGTTATCGGGAATGGTGCCATCACTGTATTGCTGGTAGCATCGGAACACGGGGATGAGGTGGGAACCGTAGACCTTTTGAATCGTTTTATACAGGAAGTGCAGGCGCGGCCCCATATGCTTTCAAAAGCAAAACGGTTTGTGGTAGTGCCTATTGCCAACCCCGATGGGTATTATGACCGGGTAGATAAACTCAACGCCCATGGCGTGAATCTTAATTTAAATTTTCCCACCAAAGATTGGAAAGAATATGGTCCCGAAGGAACCTATGCCGGCCCTAAGCCACTTTCAGAACCTGAAAGCGTGGCTTTGAAAAAAATCATAGAGGAATATCGCCCTCGTAGTATGATTTCCTACCATGCGCGTGGCGCCCTCGTATCGCCAGAAACTAATCCTGCCTCCATTGCGTTTGGTACATGGTATGCTGCCACGGTGGGGTATGAGTTTTTTGAAAAATGGGAATACCCTGGAACTGCTACCAAGTGGTTTGTAGAAACATTTAACGGCGCTGCTATTACTACCGAGCTTACTACGTATCGTGGCACGGATTGGGAAGCGCATCGCAAGGCCTTGCTTAGGCTTATTTCTTCAGATAGTATAGGAGCTTAGTACATAAGCCCTATATTCTTTTAGTATGGAGCAACTTACCCTGACTCCGCATAATTATCGTCAACTCATTACCAAAGTGGCTGCCATACTGAAAGGGGGCGGTTTAGTTATCTATCCCACGGAAACATGTTATGGCATTGGGGCCGATGCGACCAATCAAGCCGCGGTAGACAAACTATTGCAGTATAAAACACATCGCAGCAATAAACCCATTTCTATTGCCCTCGTCAACGTATCAATGGCAAAAAAGTATGTACACATCAACAACATGGCGCGTACGCTGTATGAGCGTTTTTTACCAGGGCCTGTCACCGTGGTATCAAAAGGCAAGGGGAAGTTAGCCCGTGGTATAGAAAGCAGATGGGGCACGCAAGGAGTGCGCATTTCAAGCCATCCTTTTGTACAAGCGTTCTTGGCAAAGTATCCGCACCCTATTACCGCAACATCTGCCAATGCCTCATATAAAAAAGTGCCCTATACGATTACCGACGTCCTGAAGAATACCTCACGTCGACAGCAAGCCCTCGTTGACCTTATGATTGATGCAGGTACCTTGCCGCATCGGGCACCAAGTACGGTGATTGATACCACCCTCGACACTATTCATGTGGTACGCCAAGGTGCACTTCAGCTACACCACCCGCAGAAGGTTCATGCGTATTCTTTGCATGAGACGGAAGCGTGGGTGGGGGAATTGTATGCACAACTTAAGGATAGTTGGGGCACACAGTTGGTGGTAGTTCTCCTTCAGGGTGATTTGGGTGCGGGTAAAACACAGTTTACAAAATACCTCGCCCATTATTTGGGGATTACGCAAGTAGTAACTTCACCCACGTTTACCTTGTGCAATGAATACCAGGGGAGCGTGGAAAGGCATACTATATCCCTCTATCACATTGATACATATCGTATGTATGACCCAGAAGAGCTTGAAGATTTAACGCCACAAGAAATTTTTAAACCACCGCATGTGGTGGTTATTGAATGGGCAAATAAAATATACGAGCGCCTTTTGCCTTATCTTACTAAGGCTATAGTAGTAGAAATTGTCATTACTGCACCGCGCGTTGACGAGCGGATATTTGCATATGAGCTACATACTGGGCATTGATACTTCCTGCGATGATACTTCAGTGGCAGTACTCAAAAACGACCGAGTGGTGTCAAATATTGTTGCGTCGCAACTTGATATTCATAAACAATGGGGAGGCGTGGTTCCTAATCTGGCGCGCCGTGCACATGAGGCTACCATACAAGGATGCATAGACCTTGCGCTTAAGCGCGCGGGTCTGAATACCATCCAGCATATTGATGCTCTTGCCGTAACGTATGGGCCAGGGTTGGCGCCGGCACTTGAGGTGGGCATCCACTGGGCAAAAAAAATAGCCACTGAACACCACTTACCCCTCATTGCGGTGAATCATATTGAGGGACATATACTTTCTCCTTTACTGAAAAATAGTAAGGGTGTTACGTATTCGGGGATGGGCTCTCCGCGTTTCCCTCTTTTGGCCCTATGTGTTTCGGGCGGGCATACCGAACTTATATGGGTTGAGGCCTTAGGAAGTTATAAGATTATTGGGCACACGCTCGACGATGCAGCAGGGGAGGCTTTTGATAAAGTTGCTCGCATGTTGGATTTGGGGTATCCAGGTGGTGCGGTGATTGCACATTTTGCAAAAGGCGGAAAGGGTACTGCGTACGAGTTACCACGCCCTTTGTATTATAGTAAGGATTATCATTTTAGTTTTTCAGGGCTTAAAACTTCCTGCCTATATCAAACCAATGATTTAAAACAAGAATTAGGCAAGGATTTTGCGCGCATTATTCCCAATTATTGTGCTTCCTTGCAAGAGGCTATTACGGATTGTGTAGTGAATAAAACCGTGAAGGCCTCCCACGCCCTGCAGCCCAAAATGATTCTTGCTGGTGGGGGAGTGATGGCCAATATACATTTACGAGCGAAGCTGCGTAAGGCCCTACGTGCCTTGGGCATCCCTGTGTATTTTCCTAGCTTTCGTTTTTGCACCGACAATGCGGCGATGATTGCGCTTGCAGGGTATTATAAATTTAAGCGCGGTGAGATAGTGCAGGACCCCTCCACCCTCGACCGCAAGCCTTCCCTCACCCTCGAGCAAGCCTAGGCCTTACCATAGTGAATAGTGCCTCATTGACATCCTTGCCTAGGAGCGTTATCCTAATATTGATTAACATTAATCAATATTGCACACATATGGTACAACATATTGCCCTTACCAAAGCACGTATTAACCTTGGTGCCCTTGTACGCCGGGTGCATTTCAATAATGATTCTTTTATTTTGGAAAAAGATGGCATTCCTGTAGCAGGGCTTGTGAACGCCGAAGAGCTTGAAGACTATATTGAACTTCAGGATCAAGACATGAAAGACAATATCAGGGCCAGTAATGAAGATATTAAGGCTGGTAGAGTAAAGCCTGCTGAATATTTGCTTCAAGAGTTGCGTCCTAAGAAAGTTTCTATTCGTACGAAAAAATTACCTCGTCGCAAGATATAACGTATGGGTACCGCATTCAGGGTATTCACGACCACCCATTTTGACGCCATGCTCAAAAAGCTTGTCGCGGGCCATCCTGATCTTATTGAGTGGTACGCTCGGGCCTTACCAATACTGGCTGCCGATCCGTATAACCTTACGCGGCGTTATCACATTAAAAAACTTGCAGGTGTTGCACAGGGGGATGCTCCATGGCGTTTACGCCTTGGCCGATTCCGATTTCGTTACGATATTGAAGGAACGCGCGTATACCTGAAAGCCTGCAGGCTTCGCAGCGAAGACACGTATCGTGGACTCTAAAGATGAATACTTGTTTAAGTTTAAGGTGACTGATGATATAAATGGGTATGCAGGATTTTAAAAAAATTTGGTCCAAAAGACATTCCTTAAGGCTTGGCGAAAATTGGTCATTTGGTCCACTTCAGTTTGAGAAGATATTCGGCATTAAGTTTCCTAATCAGGTTATTGTATATCAAGAAGGATTCGGGTATGGTTTTGTAGATAATGACATGCTCAAGGTCTGCCATACACATCTTATTGGCGAAATCTATAGAAAGGGATTTGATGAATACTTTGAAAAACGAGCTTTGCCCGTATTTGAGTCCTTTCTTAATTTCTCAAAACATATATGCCGGTTTGTGACCGGTGCTAGCTCAAATTTTGAGATACATAAGCTTTGGAAGGAATTTATACAAAGAGAAGATGAATGGATGAATTACGTTTGGATGGTATTTTTGTTGGATGAAGGCCTTACCAATGAACTTCAGAAGAAACTCCAGGAGGTTCAGTTTGATGATATGAATCGTTTGTTGCCTGCTATGGTTGCGCCTGCATCGGCTACGGCGGCATCTCGGCTTAAAAAAGAGCTATTGGTGCTTGCCTCGGCCGTAAGATTAGGAAAGGACGTAACGGCCGATCTGCAGCGTTTGGCTACGCTCTATGGCTATTTCGCTATTTTAAATATGGATGAGACGCCGCTAGGTACACCATATTTTCAGGACGAGATTGATGATTTGGTGTGTACAGATGTCGACGGGGAATTAGGAAAGTTAGATCAAAATACGAAGGATATGGCCATGCTCTATGAAGAGGTAAAGGTGCGATGTGCTGCCCATCCCCCTATGTTACTCCTCATAGAAGCTTGTAGGAAAGTTGCCTACTATAGAGAATATAGAAATGATATACGGCAAGAAAGTTATTATTACGCGAGGCATCTCTACTTAGAGATTGCGAAGAGATCTGGCATTGAGGTTGGCGATCTTATATTTGCTACCAGGAACGAAATAGAAAATTTTCTTCTTAACAAAGAAAAAATTCGCGAAGATATAGTGGCGTCAAGAAAGGCGTTGTCAGCGATTATTTCTGATTATCAGAAATCAGAAGTTCGATATGAATTTGACCATAATGCAATTGTAAGGCTTTGGCCAAGAGAAGACGCCGACGTTCCTACACGTCAATTGAGAGGTATAGTAGCATATCAGGGTATTGCCAGAGGAAAAGTAAAGGTTATTTTTGATCCCACAAAACAGGGACATGATTTTGAGACGGGTACTATTTTAGTAACAACTACCACGAATCTTTCTTTTGTGCCATTAATGAGAAAAGCTGCGGCAATTATTACCGACGAGGGTGGTATGTTAACTCATGCGGCTATTGTCGCCCGAGAGTTCGGCAAAGTAGCAATTGTGGGGTGCAAGATAGCTACAAAAGTATTACACGATGGTGATTTTGTAGAAGTAGATGCGCATCAAGGCATTGTTACCATTCTTCAACATCAAGCAGATCATTGAGATTGCTTAAGATAATACCCTATGTCTAATACATTTATGTGTGGAGGTTCCAAATATGTGCTTGGTGGTATTCAGGGTGATGTTATTTTTTTACCGGTTTCGTTTACAGGGTTACCCCCAAAGATATATGTGCAGGGGTATACGCTATTTCTGAAAACCGAGTTGCATATTAGTTTAGTCGGTATAGAGAAACTTATAAAGAGGTGCCATATTACGATTCCAAATTTCCAAGAAAAAGTTGTTGCTGATTTCTGTGAATTCACCAAACAGCATAGTATTGATTTTGTTCGTTGCCAAGATGAGGTACGATTTGTTGTTCGAGCAGAGCGGCGTTCCGTGGTGGTGATGTGTGATCTTGCTAATCTTGATGCATTTTTTGATGTGCTCAACGCCAAGTATGGTTTGAAGCTGCCGCATCAGCCTACGCATGTTACCCTCTACACCCTTCAGCCCAGTATAGGAATTTTTTTGATGGATGCTGAAGACATCCAGTCAGAGACAAAAATAGTGAGCGTGCCGGAAATTTCCAAACTTATCGTGAGATGAATTATATATGGTGCATGAATCATCTCAAATTCCTCAGGTAACGGTGCATGGCAGGTTTCAGCCGCCACTCCACATTAATCATTGGAACTATATTGCGCATGCCTTTCGCATCGCTGATAAAGTTACTATTCTGATTACCAACCCCTATCTTGAAGAAGCTCATGTACAAGAAAGTCCCTACCGCAATAAACTAGAGAATAATCCGTTTACGTACGAGCAGCGAGTAGCAATATTTACATCCTTTTTTGATGCCATGGGTATTGCGGCAGCAAGGTATGAATTTAAACCATTCGATATCACGAATGAAAAATCATGGCACCACACGCTCGATACTGATGTGCCCAACTTAGTGAATACGTACGGAGCATGGAGTAATGCCAAACTGCAGAAATTCAACACATTGGGTTATAAGGTTATTCATACCACCATACCCAAAATTATGAATAGTTCTGGAACAGTAATACGAGAAATTCTTAACAAGGATGTGTCACCACAAGAGAAGAAAGCATTGCTGGTACAAGCGGGGTATATGAGCGAAGCCATTGAGGGATTATTCCGTGTTCTAGGGCTTCCATACGAGCTAACTGCCTACATTGACAAAGCTAATTAACATATGTTAACTTTAAATAAATCGAGTTAACATATGAATGTTGTCACAAAAGACTTCTATAGCACCGCTGAATTAGCTGAAGTACTAGGCATTAGTAGAATTGCGGTATTTAAAAGGATCAAGAGCGGCTCCATAAAAGCACAAAAAATGGGGCGTAATTTTGTGATCTTTAAAAAAGATATAGGGAGTCTCGAAGTGTTGTTGAGTGATGTGTTTAAGACAGCAAAAGAGTGGGCGAGAGAAGGCACACCTTTTCCAGAGGAGTGGTATTGCCCGCATAGTGATGTCTTTCAAGCACGACTTATTAAGATGGAAAACGTGATGCTGAATGACTATCATGCGAAGAATATATTTTCTTTGCTCACCTCGATTGCAGGAGAAATAGGCAATAATTCTTATGATCATAACTTAGGGCAGTGGCCTGACACTCCGGGTATCTTCTTTGGTTATGATCTGAAAAAACACCATATAGTACTTGCCGATCGGGGTATAGGCATTCTCAAAACCTTGCAAAGAGTGCGATCAGAGTTACCACATCATCAAGAAGCATTGCGAGTAGCATTTACCGAAATTATTTCTGGGAGGCAGCCAGAAGCACGAGGGAATGGATTAAAATATGTGCGTAACATTATTGCCAAGTATCCCATTCATTTGTTGTTCCAGACGGGCGATGCAAAATTAGCATTGCATGGAAGAAGCCCCGATCTTGATATAAAAACAGCAGAAGACGATATTCGTGGTTGCGTTGCATTTATTACATATTAAATAATTCTATGATCATAGAACTTAGAAAATTTGGCACCACGCTCATCTCTCGCCAAACAGGCAGAGAAGCTTTTTTGGCATTGCAACCCATGCTCACCGTGCTTACACATACAGAAATAGTGGAGATTGATTTTGAAGGCGTACTCACATTTTCCCCTTCATGGGGAGATGAATTCCTTACGCCACTTCTTACCAGGTATGGTGAGAGGCTTTTATTAAAAACCACTTCTAACCCTTCGGTGCAAGCAACACTTGATATTTTAGAGCAAAGTACCGGGAGAAAGTTTAAGAGAGTTACGTAATGGATTTCTTGTATGGAAAAAATATCAATCCCTAATTCACAAGGGAAAGCCATCGCAGCGGTGGTTCATCATTCCGAAACGCCCACGAATAGGTTGGCAATTTTGTGTTCTGGATATTTGGATTCAAAAGATTACCATGGTCTTGTGGAATTGGCCAAAACCCTTACCGTGCAAGGGTATACGGTGGTACGGTTTGACGCAACGGGTATTTGGGACAGCGAAGGAAGTATTGAGGAATATACCATGTCGCAATACCTGAAGGATATTGCAAGTGTTCTTGAAACTATGATATACCGGCAGCATTATTCGCATATTCTTTTGGGTGGGCATAGCCGAGGCGGCGTGATGGCAATTCTGTATGCGGCACGAGATGCCAGAATTTCTTCGGTACTGGCGATTATGCCATCGACACCTTCTTTAAGCATACAAAGACGTGCACCGTGGGAACAAAATGGCTTTGAAGTTTCCTTGCGCAATCTGCCTGATAAAACGGGAACCTTAGAGTTTCGTGTGCCATTTTCTCATGTGCTCGATCGAGAGCAGTACGATGTGCTTCACGATGTGAATAAGCTCCATGTTCCTTTAATCTTGTTGGCAGGTGAGCTTGATACCGTGGTGCCGCCAGACAATGTGAGGCAGATTTTTGATGCTGCGAACGAACCCAAGCAATTTATTCTGATGCCAGGCATTGGCCACGATTACCGGCATAACTTGGATGAAGTTCAAAAAGTGAATAAGGAGATTGTGAACTTGTTAAAGTTGTAGTGAGGGAATGATATGATTCAGCACATTTGGTTTGATTTTAGCGAAACAATAGCCGCATTAGAGAAAGACTATCATGACCGTCTTTTGTATGCGTCTTTTGCCCATGTGGTAGGGGAGCCTGTGACGCCTGCCCTGATCGAGCGCTATCAACAACTTCGCAAAATCCATAAGAGCAATTCAGCAGTATTTACCTCATTAGGCCGGCCATCTCACTATTGGTCTGACTGCGTGAATGCCGTGGACCCACGCCAATTATATAAATTAATGAGCCCACGTGTTCCCGCGGTACTTCAACAACTCCGTGACATAGTGCCTATTTCCCTTTTTTCCAATATGCACATAGAAAACATACTTTCTTCTTTAGGTATTGATCCTACGTGGTTCGCCAACATCCTCTTTGGTGGTATATTCCAACAACCTAAGCCTGCTTTAGAGGGGTTTTATCACATTGTTGAACTTTCAAAGTTGCCTGCTGATTCGATCTTGTATATTGGTGATGATGTGGAAAAAGATATTCTCCCTGCCCAAGCAGTAGGCATGAAAACCGGTATTGTGTGGAGCACATCTCCCAAGGCAGATTATTCATTTTTGCGTTTCGAAGAAATTTTACAGTTAGTTATAGTATGACGTTCAATCATTGGCTTGTTATTCTCAGTGCTGGTACTAGCCTTGCTGCTGCCTATGCATATATTCGTGATACCGTGGCAGGGCGTTCAAAACCCAATCGCGTATCGTGGTTCATGTGGGCATTGGCGCCTTTCGTGGGGACTGCGGCGGCGCTGGGCGCAGGTGCAGATACCTGGGCAACGCTTCGTAGTATCTCCACATACCACATTAGAACGCACCGTCGTTGGTCTTGATCTTACGCCACGTTCCCTTTTTACGTTCGTGGGATTGCCGCATATGGTGCAGATGAATGGTGCAAGCGTGATTACGTTATGTTCTTGTATGTATGCAGGGACTTTAGTTGCAAGTGGTGAATTTTCAGCCGAAGTATTCGCAGGAAAGCATCCGCATGATGGCGCTGCGTTGAAGATTCTTATTGATGAAGCAGGCGGGAAAATGACGGATCTTGCTGGTAATGAACAACGGTATGATATACCTATGAAGATGAACTGGTATGTGGCCAGCAATGGTTTGTGCCACGAAGAATTATTAGCCCTGGTGAAGGCTACCATGCAGAAGAGAGAGTAATTTCATATGTCCTTCCCTTACGTCACCTTTCTTTATTTCCCGGTGTATATTACTGCCTATTTTGTGCTGCTGTTTTTATTCCCTTATTTTTTTAAACAATCCTTGCCAAAGGTTACCTCGCGATCAGTGCAGTCACTTGCCTACATTGTATTGGTTACGTCGTTCTTTTTTATACTGAGCGCAGTGGTGCCTAATGAGGAACTAGGCAATAGAATTCTCCACTCCATGGGGGGAGGGTTCACCGCCATGCTGATGTGCTTTTATGCAGCACGTGATAGCAAGGTGGTAATAACGAGGGTGCAGTTTTTTGTTTTTAGTTTTCTGCTCGTAACTGCTCTGGGGGTGGGCAACGAAATCGCGGAGTTTTTCGGGCAATATTATACTTCACTGGTATTTGCGCCCACCATTAACGATACGTGGCTTGATTTGATCAGTAACACCGTAGGCATACTGCTGGGGGCCGCAGTTTTCGTGCCGTTTTTTAAGATTCGGGATTAGTGGTGTCCAAGTGTGATATACTAGTGCCATATGGCACTAGCTCAAAATCCCGTCATTTATCTCACTCGGAAGATGTGGAAGTATTCAGAAGGGAACCGGAAACGTGTTGCCCTTTATTTTTTCTTGTTCACCATTGCCAATCTCATCAATTTGCTTGAGCCGCTGGTGATGGCAGCATTTTTTAATGTGGTGCAGCAGCAGGGGATTACCGCGGCGAGCGTTCCTTCCCTCACAATCTATTTGGTGTTATTTTTTCTTCTCACACCTGGCTTTTGGATATTCCATGGCCCTTCGCGTAGTATGGAGCGGCATAATGCATTTTTGGTACGCGCACATTACAAAAAATACTTACTTGATGGCGTATTGGCGTATCCACCCGAATGGCATACCGATCATCATTCGGGGGACACGATTAGTAGAATAGAAAAAGGCACTCATGCGCTGTACAACTATACCGAAGACACCTTTGAAGTGATTGAGTCTGCGGTACGGCTTGTAGGGTCCTTTGTGGCATTAGCTTATTTTAGTCTTTGGGCAGGGGGCATTATGGCAGTGATGACTGCCCTTACTTTTGTGTTGATTGTGCAATTTGATAAACGGTTGGTTGCGCAGTATAAAGAGTTGAACATCGCTGACAATAAAGTTTCTCAAAGCGTATTTGATATATTGAGCAATATTATCACCGTCATTATTTTAAGAGTTGAACGGGTGGTTTCATCTGCTCTGTACGAGAAAGTGTTCCAACCCCTCCAGCTTTTTACACGGAATAGTAAAATTAATGAAGTAAAATGGTTTTTAGTATCTATGATGGGCACCCTCATGGGGGTGCTGGTACTCGGGGTCTTTCTCTATGGAGGGCTTCTGGCAGGTGCGCCGCTTTTGGTGGGTACGCTCTTTGCCTTGTATGGATATATTGGCCGTATCAATGATATATTTTTTCGTTTTGCGTATAAATATAGCGACATTGTAGAGCAGAAAGCTGCGGTGATGAATGCCGAAGAAATTGCGAATGATTTTAGTAGTGCAAGGCTCGCTCAACACTCGCGTCTTAAGAATGATTGGCACGAGCTTTCGATTGATGGTCTTACCTTTTCCTATCACACGGCTCCCGCTACGCCGGATCTCGCGCAGCGAGACAAGGGCGCTACCGCGCACTTGAACAATGTGTCGTTGCATATGAAAAAAGGGGAACGCATTGCCTTGATTGGTGAAAGTGGTAGTGGCAAAACGACGTTGCTAAGGGTGATGCGAGAGTTGTATCATCCGCAAAAGGTTACCGTGATGTTGGATGGCGTGGTGCTTCCGCAGGCTTTTGGTGCTATTAGTGATGATATTGCCTTGATCCCTCAAGACCCAGAAATTTTTTCTACCACCATAGGTGAAAATATCACCTTTGGGGTAGATCATAGCTTAGATACCGTCAAAAAGTTTACCGACATGGCAGCCTTTACTAGTGTGATCGAGCGTTTACCGCATAAACTTGATTCGTATATTCACGAAAAAGGAGTGAATTTAAGTGGAGGTGAAAAACAACGCTTGGCATTAGCCCGTGGCCTTTTGGCAAGTAGCGATAAGGCTATTGTGCTGTTGGACGAGCCCACAAGTTCCGTAGATACCAAAAATGAATTACAGATTTTCCAAAATATTTTTGGCGAGTTTCAAGACAAAACCATTGTGGCCTCGGTGCACCGCTTACACCTTTTGCCTTTGTTTGATGCTATATACTTTTTTAAGCGTGGCAAAGTTATTGCCAGGGGTACCTTGGAGGAATTACTTCAAACCTCACCAGAATTTAAACGTTTATGGGAGAAGTATCATAAGCCAAGCAAGCGTCGCCCTTAACTAACTATTATCTTGCGTCATTTATGCATTTGTACTACACTAAGCCTAGTTCTTTTTTGCCTTTTTAGATGCTAACGCATAAAAAAGGAGGTGAATACACATGAATCCAAAACAATTTTTGATGTTGGGGGGTATTGTATTGGTACTTGTGGGAGTCCTTGGCTTTGTAGGCCTTATTGGCCCTACGGCCGAAGCAAGTTTATTTGGTGAAAACTGGTGGTTTGATAATGGTGAAAACTGGGCACACTTAGTGCTTGGGGTGGTAGCCCTTATTGCTGCCTATGCGCTTAAGAGCGCTGATGCACAAAAGTGGTTGGTGGTAGTGGTGGGGCTTTTGGCATTATTTTTTGCCGCGTATAATATTTTTAGCACCAGTTTCTTGGGTGCGAACCTTGAGAGTCCTGCAGATATGATATTACACCTTGCCGTTGGTGTATGGGCTCTTTGGGCATCCAAAGGGAAGATGGCATAGTGAGCTAGTAAGTCCCATGCCTCGCTGCACGCGCAGTGGGGCAGGGAGTTCTTAGCTCATACTTAGACTATTGAATGTTTTGAGTTGTGAGTTATGAGCTGACTCAAAACTAAAAACACAGAACACAAAACTAATATGCAGTACGAACCTCAAAACTTCGATCGTTTACTCGGCACCGCCGGATTTTCGGATCAAATGTTAAAGAATCACTTTACTCTGTACCAGGGGTATGTGAAGAATTTTAATACGCTCGATACTACCCTCATGACTATGGAAAAAGAGGGGAAGTTGACGGGCCCTGAATATGCCGAACTTAACCGGCGTTTATGGTGGGAATTTAATGGCATGCGCTTGCACGAGTTGTATTTTGGCAACATGGCAAAAACTTTCGGCGCTACTCTCAACGATATTTCCTTATCACAAAAGCTTGCTGGTGAGTGGGGGAGCTTAGAGCTTTGGCAAAAAGATTTTTGCGCCATGGGTGCCATGCGTGGCATTGGGTGGGTAATTTTGTATCACGATAAACCCGCGAAGCGTTTTTTTAATGTGTGGATTAACGAGCATGATATGGGGCATTTTGCAGGCTGCACCCCCTTGTTGGTGATGGATGTGTTTGAACATGCGTATATGTTGGATTATGGCCTTAAGCGCGCGGACTATATTACTGCCTTTTGGCAGGCGATTGATTGGGGGGTAGTTAGTGCAAGGATATAATACAAGTGCTTCTGCGGAATTCGGTTTTCGTGATTACACGAAACCGGCCTCGCGCCTCTTAAGTCACTCGCATATGCCGGCGCATTCCGGCCTACCTCAAACAAGTCCTCGTGCGCACTAGTATTATATCCTCGCTTTTTGTTTATGTTGTTCTATGGATCAGGTTTTGTCGGTACATGAATTTTTAGAATCGCTTAATAAGGTACTTCAAACTCAAGTAGTGTTAGTGCAAGGGGAAGTTACTCGCGTAGATCGTCGGGGGAGCTATACATTTTTCACCTTGAAGGATAAAGAGGAAGAGGCAGTGTTGCCTTGTTTTGCATGGGAGCGAAACTTGGCGTTTGCGAGTTTCAAGCTTGAAGAAGGTACGGAGGTACAACTGTTAGGGTACCCGGAAATTTATGTACGTGGGGGGCGTTTTAATTTTCATGTGCAGCAGATGATGCTGGTAGGGGAGGGGGCTTTACAAAAAGCATTTGCGGCGTTAAAAAAACAGTTGGAAAGTTTGGGTTTTTTTGCGCCAGAACGTAAAAAGCAAATTCCTCGCTTTGTGCGGCGTATTGGTTTAATAACCAGCGCCTTTGGCGATGCCAAAAAGGATTTTCTAAAACATGTGGGCGCGTATGGGTTTGAAATTTGCGCGTATGATGTAAAAGTAGAAGGCATGTATGCGATGGGAGAGATTGTGGAAGCGCTACGATTTTTTAATTAGCAGCCACAGCCCAGCGACGTCCTCGTACTTATTCGTGGGGGCGGAAGCCTGGAAAGTCTCCAAGCCTTTAACTCAGAATCAGTCGCACGTGCGATTTTTGCCAGTAAAATCCCTGTACTCACTGGCATTGGCCATGAGGCCGATTTCACTATTGCCGACTTTGTTGCCGACCTTCGTGCAAGTACTCCTACGCATGCCGCACGCATACTTTCAGACCCCTGGCGTGAAGCAGCTTCTACGCTTACTACTCTGCACGAGAGTCTTAGTGTTGCTATGAAGCAAGTCCTGGCCCGTGCACAGGACAATCTTCATGAGCAAACAGCCCTTCTTGATGAAGGGGTGAGTGAATTTTTACAGCGCATTAAAGAGTTGTTAAAGAATGAGGCGCAAAAACTTGCACTTGCCTCACCTACGAATCGTCTTCGGCAAGGGTATAGTATTACCATGGATGCTCGTACGCGCAAGGTGGTGAAGAAAAAGTCCGACGTGACGAGTGGTCAAGAATTAGCTACCGTAGTGTATCAAGGTGAAGTTATTTCAAAAGTACTATGAAAAAGAAACAGCAGATTAATCTTTCCAAAGCCTTTGCCGAGCTTGAAGAAATCAACACTTGGTTTCAGGGCGAGGATTTTGATTTGGAAGAAGCGTTGAAAAAGTATCAACGAGGCATGGAGCTCGTTGCCGCATGCGAGGCACAATTAAAAGAGGCAGAGAATAGGATCAAAGAATTAAGAGCCACTAGGGTCTAGCCACTAGTGGCTAGTGGCTTTTTCATAGTAGTCGGGAAACTCTGTAGCGGCACGGGCTATGCGGTCGGCTTCGCGGCCCATGATATACAGCACGCTGGAAAGACGGTTCATGTATTGCAAAATTTGTGGGTCAAGCGCAATAGTTTCTTCTTGATAGCGTACCGTGCTGCGTTCAGCACGGCGGGCAATGGTGCGGGCATACTGTAAGAGCGCACCAAGCGTGGAATTGCCGCTCATAATGAATTTGGTCATGGGCGGTAATTTTTTTTCAAAATACACGATCATTGCCTCCAATTCTTTCACATGATCGTTACTCAAGATAGGTACTGCTACTTTTTCTCGGTTGTCACGACCCACGTGAGCCATCACGCGGAATAAGGTGCTTTGGATTTTATAAAGCGCGCGGCTCAAGTCTTTTATTTTTGATGCACTTCGGCACACCCCCAGCCATGCTTGCAATTCGTCAATTTCTCCTAAGGCTTGTATTTGCAAAGAAGCTTTAGAGGTTTTTGAAGTATAAGGGTTGAGGCTGGTTTGCCCTGCATCCCCCTTGCGGGTATAAATTGGCATATTTTTTTGTCATTCCCGCGAAGGCGGGAATCCAGGCCCGTATTTGGCTTTTTTTTCTTGTTCTATGGTACCATATTAGCATACCTATGCAATATCGCAGTATTATACTTTTTAGTATAGTTCCCCTTGCCATTATTATTATGGTGGCATTAGGGCTTTTTGCGCCGCGAAAGTCGTATGAACCAAATCACCCCTCACCTCTTTCCTCTCCCCCAAGGGGAGAGGAGGTTAAAAAAGAATTCGCCTCTCCCTCGAGGGGAGAGGCCCCGCCGAAGGCGGGGGTGAGGGTGGGTTCCGCCTCCCTCAACGTCGAAATCGCCTCTACGCCAGAAACTCGTCACAAAGGCCTTTCTGGCCACGCGCCCTTGAACGACAATGAAGGTATGTTGTTTATATTTGATGCCCCCGCGCCTCAAACCTTTTGGATGGTTGATATGCTATTCCCGCTCGACATTGTTTGGATCGGGATCGACAAAAAGGTACTTGGTATCACGCGTGATGCGCCTGCACCTACACCAGGGACTGCATCAGGCAAATTGCCTTTGTATTCTTCACCAAGCCCTGCGCAATATGTGCTAGAAGTGAATGCGGGGTGGGCGGTGAAGCACGGGGTCAAGGTGGGAGATGAAGTTACGTGGTAATAAAAAATTATATGAATACCAATAAATTTCTCATTTTGTTTTCCAGTATTTTTGGGTTTGTGGGTATTGTTATGCTGGTGGGTGGTTTTTTGATGTATCAGAATACGGCAGGGTTTGTGGCGACTGCGGTGCATACCCAGGGCACGGTGGTAGATATTTCACGCGTATGGTCATCTTCTTCGAGTGGAGGATCTTACGTATACCGGCCAATTATCGAATTCAAAACTAAGGAAGGAGCTGACGGTAAATTTGAGTCTACCAATGGCCGCAATCCAAGCCCCTTTGCGAAAGGTGATGTGGTGGAGATTTTGTATGACCCTCAGAATCCTGACAAGGCCGAGATTGATAGCTTTGGCGAGTTATGGGTAGGCAATCTTATTTTGCCTGGGCTGGGCATTATCTTTTTTGGTGTTGCCTTGGGTATTTGGATTTTCATGTGGCGTAGTAAAAAAATAAAATCCTGGCTTAAGTCACAGGGCCAGCTGGTGCAAGCCACCTTTGTGCGCGTAGAAGAAAATCGTAGCGTGAATATGGCAGGGCGCAGCCCCTGGCGAGTGGTAGGTGTCTGGAAAGACTCATCATCAGGTATTGAGTATGAGTATAAAAGTGAGGATATTTGGACTACTATGCCGCCTACAGTACCTCCTGCCGCCACCTTGCCAGTTTACATTGACCCTCAAAACCCCAAACGGCATGTGATGGATATGAGTGGCTGGTAAAAAATGTAAAGAAAGAATATAGTGGGAGCAGAAATCATCCCATATGGACCGTTCGATAATAGACAAGGAAGCAGCAACAATTCTTGCACAGATTAATACCTACGTGCCTGGCATTGCGCCATTTTTTGAGCTCAATCAAACCATTGAAGCCTATTCTAGGCATTTGTATGAATTTTCTGTATTAGAAACTCACATCAATCGGCAGGCGTTACTTAAGAAACATATTCGTGAAAAAGCTCTCCAACTATTTGGAGAACAAGGCATGGAAGAGTTAAAAATTTCCTTAGACGAAAACCTTGCTCTTAATATCGGTGATCATCATCAGGTATTAAATCATCCGCTGCTGATGGGCGCTAATGTCATCAGTAGTGTGCAGAAGTTTTTTCAGCCAGAACGGCCACAAGCCATTCTTGTGATTTCAAGTGGCGACGTGCCTCCTAATAATTACTTTTCTTTAAATGGTTTTCAACTTCATGGCAAGAAAGTGCCAGTATTTAGTGTGAGTGAGCGTGAATACACTTCATATTATATTCCTCGCAGAGACTTTAATTTTATAGAAAAATTAAAGATATCCGATCGTTGGAAAGATTTTACACAAGAGGAGCAAAAGTTTTTACAGCAGGAATATGCGCGTATTCAGCAGCTCGATTTTTCTCGCTGCCGTGACTACTGCGACCAAATGACGGTTATAGTGAAAAATACATGGCCACTGTTATTTGAGACATCGTTGCGCCCCACCATGCCCGAGCTTGTGTATATTACGCAAGAGGAGCTAGTCACGCAATGCCTTATTGAGCTTCTACAAGAAGATAATTTTATTTCCGCGTGTCTTTTTAATAAAGAGTTTCAACAGCACGTGCTCGACAATTTCCGTGGTATTGTGGTGGCATGGCAAGAGGTCGAAAACAAAGGAACTCACTTTTTTTGGCGAAAGTATCCCAATGAGCCTCGTTCATTGCGTATGTATGTGCAGGGCAATATGTTAGTGCCCACCGATCCTCGGTTTAGCCACCTGGCAGTGCCTCTTGAGCGTGAAGCCATTATTACTCTGTTGCGGCAACGAGAAATTTACCCCAGTCTTTTTCTTATCTTTAGCGTATTAAATTTTTGGGCAGGAGTGAAACCCTTGGCAGGGTTTGGATCAGTGGTGTATCTTAATCTTTTCAAGCAGGCTTGGCTGAAATCTCTTAAAGATTCTCTCTATGTAAACGAGATGCCATTGGTGGAGAACGTCATGATTGACAATATTGTGTGCGGTCTCCCCATTTTTTTCAAGCGCATAGAGGGAAAGCCGCGAACGCTCTATGGTTACGACCTTATTTACGATGGTGGTGCGAGTAAAGAATATCTTCAACATATTTTTGCTATGGAGTTTAAAAATCTTTTATCTATCGCTATTCCTGATATGTACAATTACTATTCTCTGAAATATATTCCCCCTTCTCGGCGTCTAAAGCCTACCATTGCCCTTGATGATTTGGCAGAGCATGTATTTGATTGGGTGCCATAATATGCTTCCTCCTATTAACATGGCTGTTGTATGCTACGGCAACAAAGACCAAGAAGCAATCAATGCGCGACAGTTTCGTTACCTGGTATCTGTGCTCAAGAGTTTTCACCTCACCTACTACGATTTCCATGAGCCTGGTCAACAAGAGGCGCTGCTTCACAATTATCAACGTGGCCATATTGATGTGGTGCTCAAAAATGCTTATGGCCGCGGGCATGAAGCAGATATAGAGGATTTTCTTGAGCTTCATGGTATTCCTTATTTAGGGTCTGATGCGCGTGCCACGTTGCTGGGTACGTCGAAATTGCTGTCGAAGCAAGTATTTGCTCATCACCAGCTTTCAATTGCACCACATGTGGTGGTTGATCAGAAGACATGGCAGAAAGAACACGAGCATATTGCACAAAAGATCGGGTTTCCCTGCATCATCAAAGACAGTGTGGGTACAGATAGCCGGGGCATTTATTATGCGCCTACCGTAGAAATGTGCCGTACTCTTTTAGGTAACGCGATGCAAAAGCATGTTACGGTGATTGTGGAGCAGTACATTGATGATGCCTACGAAACAACCTGCTTAGTGCTGGATGATGGGCACGTGCATGCGTATCCTCCCTTAGGCCTTGTGAAGCATGGTAAGATATTTAGTCCAGATGATAAAGACAATATTGCCATAAAGTTTGAAATGCCAGCTGCACTGCCAATGAGTATGCAGAATAATATCAAGGACATCAGTATGCGGGCGCACCAGGCTTTGGGGTGCCAGGGGTTTTCACGGGCTGATATATTGGTCAAAAATGGGGAATTATATCTTCTAGAAGTTGATGTGCATCCTGGATTTAGCCAAGGAAGCGCGGCTACTGCCATGGTGCATCACGCAGGGGATACTTTGGATAGTGTATTTTTAAAACTGTATCATTATGTCAGAGCGCATGCGGTTTGCTGATTTTCATCAAGATCGTCTGAATCCTTGGTTGGCAGAAATTTTAGGGAAGCCCGAATTATCTCATGCAAAAGAACGGGCCGTGCAGTTGCCCAAAGAAGGCCTGAGGCAAGTGGATCTTATTTTTGCCTCGGTATATCGACGTATTAATAATGAGATGAAGCAAGCCGCACGTGAAGGGAACACAGAAGCATTACAAGGTTTGCAGGCTGACAATGAACAATTAATTCAGTATTACCAAACCACAGAAGATTTTCGTGTTATTGAAAAGCCGGACGATATCATTCTCGAACCTTCCTATGATGCTAATAATGTAGTGCTGCATTTGGAAGGGGCTGATTTTGTTACTAGTCCCGACATCGTAGATGAGTTATATGCGCGAGGCGTGCGTTCTATAGGCCCCCTGTATAGCCATGATAATCTCTTAGGGGGCGGAGCTTCAGGGAATGCGAATCGAGGCCTTACTGCACGTGGCAAGGAGGTGGTAGATCGAATGCTTAAACACGGCATGATTATTGATCTTGCGCATGCGAATCGTCGTACTGCTCATGATATTTTGGAACGTGTGCAGGAGTATGAGAAAATAGTCGCTACTCATACTGCCTTGGGTACACCGCAGCGTACAGTAACCACCACACTGCTTAAGAAAATTGCGGAACGTGGAGGAGTGGTAGGGTTTACTCCAGCGAAGGTATTCTTTCCTTCATTTCAGAAATTTATTGATGAGTATAAACGTGTCTCTGATATCACAGGATCTGCACAGCATCTTGCTGTGGGCACTGATTTGGGGGGCCTTGCTGCTAAAGAGCTTTTCACTGAATTTGACCAAATTGGAAAATTTGTAGTGATTGCAGAGCAGCTTTCTGAACGTGGTGGTTTTTCTGATGATGATATTGCCAATATTATGTATGGCAATGTCGCACGCATTGTAGCAAAACTTTAAATCTAATTGGTATTGAAAGTGGCAGTATGAACCCCGAACTTATTAGTACACCAATAGCGCCTGAAAAATTCCAACAGCACCTTGCTACCTTGGGCGATATGGTGAAGGTGGTGGTTGATATTACGCGCCATGTGATGACGATTGGGGGAGAACTGCATGCCGATGGTGAGGCGTTGTTGCTGGAAGATGGTTCACAGCAAGAAAACCTATGGGGTGCTAATGTGTACCCTGCTGCGGCAGGGGATGCGCGTGTGGAATATACCTCGCTTATTAATATTCGCCCGCGCCAAGGGAACCGATCCCAAGAAATTCAGAGTGAAGAAATGCGCAATAAGGTACGTGCTATTCTTGATACATTCATTCCTGCGGTATGACCACTCTTCAAGAACGTTTTTCCAGCTTTTCTTTGGCCCAACAGATGCTGATGTTTGGTAGTGAAGTGAAGCGCGTAGAAACACTGCGAGCGAAAGGGCAAGAGGAGTATGCGCAGAATGCTGCCGAC
>CAYHRN010000005.1:0-25190 GCA_964359155.1 uncultured Gammaproteobacteria bacterium
TCCATGGATTTTTTGTTTCTTGACTTTTATTATAGAAAATGATAAATAGAAAGTACCACCGATTGTCTAGACGCGGTCTAGATAATTCGGTCATTTTGGTCACATTGGAGGTGAATGGCATGCAATTGACCACGGAGGCCCTCCAGCGGTTTACTGGCGGGCAGATCGAGATGCGAAATCTGAGAGCAAGGTATCTCTACCAAGGTGAGGTGAAGACCATTGCTGTCGAGGAGAACGAGCTCCGAGTGAAATTCTCCTGGATCGCAAAGAACGAAGGGTACCCCCACCTGGAGAAGTGGGTAAAGGCCGACGACGCCCGCCTTGACTACTGGGCGAGTCTCGACGTGTACGTGGCGACCGACATGGGCCCCATCGGCGGCGGCAAGAGCGAGAGCATTATCTGCCTCAAATGCAGCATGGCTGGCGAGACCGTCGTGCTAAACCCGCCCAACGGCAGCAAACTCGATCCCGCCAAGGTCGAGGGGCTTCAGCTCGCGAGAACGTAGCGTCGACATCGGCTCAACACCCGGCCGGACTCCACAAAACATTCGTGGAGTCCGGCCATTCCTTTTTTAATAGGCTCACAGCTTGATTATTTTTTCCACCGTTTCTTTTGGCACTTTGAATAAGGCGGTTTTGCCTTGAGTTTTTACTATCCAAGTATCTTTACTTTGCACAAGAGTAAGTTGTGCAAGAGTAGTATTTTTGTCATCGCGCACCACAATACTCGCGCGTTGTTTGGCGTTCTTAAATACTGTTTCTTCTTGCGAATTTGCAAAATCAGAAGCTTGCAAAGAAGCAAGTGTAGAAAGTGCTGCTTGGGATTTTGAAGCCTCAAGAGGGGTTTTCTTGCCACCACGAGTAAGCTCCCATGTTCCTTCTTTAGTTTTAGAAAGTGTTGCCACTACATTGTTTTGAGTTATTTCTATAGCTGCGATACTTGCACTATCAAGTTTGGTCATGGTGGTATCGCGCCACCACAAGAGCGCTTGCTCGGTAAGGGATTTGAGGCTGCCTTTTGCCAAGTACACACTAGTACTCCCCTTTTGCTTGATATAAAAAGCATCAAAACTATTCCCCTGTTTACCAAAAATAAATTCTTGCACTACTCCACCTTGCGTAAATGTAATGGCACGCCCTTTTTCATCACTTACTTCAAAATCAGCAGCCGCAGCAGCATTGCGCGAAGCAAGAGAAAGTACTTCCAATTTTGCTACTGCGTCAAAAAAGCTTTTGACATGGGCATCATCGGTATCATACCCATTCACGCGCCACACGCCGTTTTCTTTTGCAAGGTCCATGGCAGCGTCGGCATGTTTCCACGCAACTTTGCTAGTAGCTTCATGCGAAATACCACTAAGCTGCAAGTCATGGCGCACCTTACCTGGTGTACTCCATGGGTGCCACCATAAGACAAGTACAAGGACGAGTAAGGAAACAAAGATGCTGGCTAATGTTTTTATAGTTTTGATTGGCATAATTTTTTATGTCATTCCGGCGAAAGCCGGAATCCAGGCCCGTATTAATCTGGATCCCGACTTTTCCGCCAAAGGCGGATCTGCCTCTGGCATGACGCCGGAATGACAGATGGAGATTTTACTGCGCTGGGTACGTTTTTTTCGCTAATGCTCGTCTGCGCATCATACGGAATAAACCTACAAGCAGCGGCACCAGCACCACCCACGCAATATTTCCCCATTGCACCAATACGCGCTGGGTATCGTTTTGGAACAGCAACTTATGCTCACTTAATTGTTTTACTTTTAAATCTGCCAATGATTCTTCGTTGGTAAGCCACGACAAGGCATTTACTCCAAACGCAAGATTGGTGGGTTGCTCTTGCGCAAAGCCATCAGTAAGAAATGTGGCATTACCCATCACTACTAGGCGTGTCTTACTTTGGGCACTCAAAGCTACTGCCATAATATGTTCGGTAAGGTTGGTTTGTGAAAATGCACCATCGGGCTTCAACATGAAATTCCCCTGCTGCACCCCTGCATAGGGGCTTGTCGTAAATAACCGCTCCAAGGTAAGGTTCTTTTCTTTAATCTTTACCTCGTCAAGGCTGATGGAGCTTGCCCAAGGCAGCACTAAGCTCTCAATTCGATTAATGATGGGTGACGTAACGCCCGGTACTGGCAGTACGCGCGTCCATAAAGGATAGGGAAGCATCAGTGTAATGAATCCACCACCCACGCGCACCGGTGCATTGGAGCGTAAATCATATACTAAATTAGTATTGAGCGTAACGCCATAGTCTTTTAAAAAATCAGTCAGTGCAGCATCTCGCGCCTTTGCTTGCAAGGTTTGAACACTTACATTCACTGGATTTGCAAGTACTAATAAAGCTCCGCCCTTACCTAGATAATCACTCATAGCTTGCTTTGCTTTTGCAGATAAGGGTACCGAGGGGTTTGCCAACACAAGCGCGCGAATGCCTGCAGGAATGGTGGCAGTTTTTTCATCCAATGTCACATCTTGCACGTCAAACTGTGCAGCCAATTCTTGCTTCCAGGAGCTATAATTTTGGTTGAGCGTGGGGTCTGCTGCATTCGCAATAAAGCCAAGGCTGCTTTTATTTTTAATCGTGAGTTTTCGAACAAACGTCGTAAGTTGATATTCTAAATCTGCCGTGCTTTGAATGAAAGGTATCACTTCACGCTTGTCGCCAAAGTTTACTGCCAAACCCATATACCCTTGCTTCACGCTCAATTCGCCTTTACCCATCACATTAAACTGCACAGGGCGAATACCCAGCCCTTCTGCCTCTTGCGCAGTGGCACTGCTTTTTAAAGGGTCTTTCGTGGTAAGAACAATATTGCCACGTGCGAGGCGTTCATAATCACGAAGTATATCTTTCGTTTCGCGCAGCACGGTTTGAAATTGCGCCGGGATTTCAGAAGATGCATAAAGAGTTACATTCACGACATCGGTAAGGTTTCCTGAAATTGTTTTGGTAGAGTTACTTAACGTAAACACATTGTCGCGCGTAAGGTCGGCACGTAATGGTATATACGCACTAAGGATAGTTGCAAGTACGGCAATGCCAAGCATCAGGCCTACACCCATTTGATACGCCCTGTAAATAATTCTGACGTTTCCTACGCGCCGTTTCAGTAAGCGTAAGTACGCAATGCTAAGAAAAATTCCCACGCTGGAAACCGCATACACTACATCACGCACATCCACAACACCTCGTGCCATGCTGTGATAATGATTCAAGGGCGCTACGGCGTTTAAAAATGGTGAGAGAGAAAGTGGGAGCGCAGCAGTAACAATTTCTGTGCCAAGAACCAATGCTACAAAACTTGCTACGGCAGTGAGCACTAATGACGATATGGGATTTTGGCATACACTAGAAAGAGCTACCCCCAGCGCAAGCAGCCATGCAGCCAAGAATAACGCGGCAAGATATTGGCTGAAAAGTACGCCCATATCAAGATTGCCAAAGAACGCAAAACTCATACCCAAAGGAAGTGTTACCAAAAGAATCAAACCCACCACGTTGAGCGCAGCAAGAAATTTACTCACCACTAATTGCCATTCACGTATAGGCCTTGTGCCCACAAATTCCAGGGTACCCTGGGCAGACTCTTCTGAAAGTGTGCCCATGCTTAAGGCAGGCAATAACAGTAAATACAGCCATGGCAACACTGCAAACAGTACCACAAGCGAAGATTCCCCCACTAAAAATGCTTGGCGAAAAAAAAGTAATTCTGCGAGCAGTAAAAATGAAATACCCACAATGTAGGCAGTGCTGGAATTAAGGTAGGCGCGGAGCTCTTTTTTAAGTAAGGTGAAAAGTAGTGGCATAATAGTTATTCATTACGGGTGAGCGCGCTAAAAATATCTTCCATGGTGCGTTCTTCTTGGGACACGCGCCAAAGAATCCACTGATGCTTCTGCGCGAGCACGCTTACGGCAGGACGCAAGTCTATATCTTGCGCGCTTACCAGTTTTGCGTGTACACGCCTTGCGCTTTCTCTTGCGTGCACCTGCATGCTTTCAATGCCGCTGAGCGCACCAAGTGCTTGTTCAACATTGTTACCTTCCACATCAACTATAAGGGTGTGCTTCCCGCCTTCTTCGCGACCTAGTTCTTCTGCGGTACCTTGTGCCACAATACTCCCTTGGTGAATAATCACCATGCGGTTGCAAAGCGCCAATGCTTCTTGCAGTACATGGGTAGAAAGCAACACCGTGCGAGCCTTGGCAATACCTTTTATAAGCGTACGAATTTCTGCACGTTGATTAGGGTCCAACCCTTCGGTAGGCTCGTCGAGTACGACAATATCAGGACTTCCCACTAAGGCCGCGGCAAGCCCCACACGTTGCCTATACCCTTTGGAAAGCTCAGAAATCGGCCGATACCACACATCAGCAATACTGGTGGCTTTCACCACGAAATCTATTTCTTTTTTCTTTTTTTCAGGTGCAAGTTGCTTTAAATCTGCCGCAAAGGCAATGAATTCACTTACGAGCATTCCTTTGTACAAGGGGTTATTCTCGGGTAAATACCCTATGCGTTGCTGTAACGCCATACGATGCTCTTCAGTAAATGGCACGCCGTCTATTTCTACTACGCCTTCATCGGGGCTTAAAAACCCCGTAATACAGCGCATAGTAGTGGTTTTGCCTGCGCCATTGGGCCCCAAAAAGCCCACAATTTCACCCTTATGCGCCTCAAAGGAAACGCCGGAAAGCGCGCGCACGGTGCCAAATGATTTACTGATGTTTTTTACGGCGATCATAGTAATGGGGGTGAGGGGTTGATTCCCTAGTATAAAAAAAGACGCGGCATTGCGTCAAGTCGACGAGCGAGAGCGAGGAAGATACCTGCACGAAGTACCGTGCGGGTATTCCTTATAATACTTCACTGGCTGGAGGTGGAATTGTCTCCCTACGGGAGATCACCCGAAGGGTGACACCACACACTTATGGCTGGGGTGGGGATCGAACCCACGACCTTAGCGTTATGAATGCTATGCTCTAGCCAACTGAGCTACCCAGCCAAAATAGTAGGTGAACCAACTGAGTCCCGACGCTTCGGTCGGGACCCCGACTTTACGTCGGGGCTATCCAGCCTCATTCCCTCTATTATCTACAATCCACCTAAAATTTCAAGCAGCTTCTTTTCATTCTTGTAATTGCCAATAAGAGCCATATTCAAATTGCTCGGAATTAAAAATTCCTTAGCCACGCGCAAAATATCTTCGGCACTCACAGCTTCCAGGCGTTCAAACAATACCGCAGGCCGTACCGGGTTTTTGGTAAGTATTTCTTGTTCACCCAAAAACATGGCGATTTCGTCAGACCCTTCTAAATGGAGCGTAAGTTTGCCCTTTAAGTACTCCTTTGCTTTTTTTAGCTCTTCAGGTGGCACTTTTTCTTCACGAATTTTTTTATACTCACGTACAATAATTTGTACTGCTTCTTCCAGCTTTTCCTTGGTGACGCCTGCATAGGTTGCTAAATAGCCCGTATCGGTATATTGCTCATGGGCAGTGCGTACATAATACGCCAAGGCTTTTTGTTCGCGTACACTGGAAAAAAGGCGTGAACTCATGCCGCCACCTAATACGGTAGCCAGTACGGCCAGAGCGTATCGACGCGGATCCAGCAAGTGCACGGTGCGTACGCCTAAGGCAATATGAATTTGATCAGTATCTTTGGGTGAAATAGCTACGGCAGGTTTTTGTTGCGCTTCTACGGCCTTCTGCTTTGCGCCATGATCGCCCGGGCGTATGCCGGCAAACATTTTTTCTAGGCTTACTTGCAATTTAGTAAGTGCCGTGGGGTCGCCCGCCAGCACCAGGAGGGAATTATTAACGGTATAATGGTTGTTGCGGTAATTCACAAAATCTTCGCGCGTCATTTTTAATATATTTTCTTTGCTCCCTACCACAGGCCACCCTGCGGGTTGATCGCCATATAATAAACCTTCAAACACATCGCCAATATGATCGGTAGGGGTGTCGAGGTATAAATTAATTTCTTCTATAATCACACCTTTTTCGCGCTGTACTTCTTCTTCTTTGATTAATTGATGAAGAAAAATATCACTTACCACGTCCAACGCCGTGAGCGCATGCTCGCTGCGCACTTTGGCATAGTAACCCGTATACTCTTTACTCGTGAAGGCATTAAACTCACCGCCAATGGCGTCTAACTCGTGCGAGATTTGCTGCGCGCTTGGGCGTTTTTCCGTGCCCTTAAAACACATGTGCTCTAAAAAGTGTGAAATGCCGTTAATGTCTTTGGTTTCGTATTTGCTGCCGGTACCCGTTAAACATAACACCGTCACCGTGGTGTTATGCAAAATCGGCGCCATAATAACGCGTAAGCCCGAAGATAATGTGGATTTGGAGAAGACCATAAGGTTGAACGTCTTGTGCTCTTTAAAATGTCATTCCCGCGAAAGCGGGAATCCAGGTACGTATCTGGATCCCGACTTTCGTCGGGATGACAGACTATACTTGTAGAGTAACATACCTTAGTCGGAAATCAAATTATTGTATGCTCCCTCAACCATTTCTTGTGATTTTTAAAATTCGGCATGATACTGGCAACTATGTGCCAAAAGCGGGGCCCATGCCCACGATATATAATATGCGCAAGCTCATGCACTACCACATAGTCTATAACCTCGTTTGGCGCCAGCATGAGTCTCCATGTAAAGTTTAAGCTGCCATGGGGCCCGCAACTGCCCCAACGTTGCCGAGCGCTGGTAATACGGACTGAAGAATAATTCAACCCCATGTGTTCGGCAAAGAACTTAACGCGTGGCGGAATCAGTTCTGAAGCACGCTGGCGATACTCGCCTATTTGTTCTTTTGAAACTTCAATTTTTGGTTTTGCAAGAATTCGTTGTTGCGCGCGTACAATCCACGGCTGTTTTTTGGTAACAAAATGTTCAATATCCGTGAGCGGCATACGTAGTGGCGCACGTATAGTGATCATGGCGTCTGCAGTCATTACCAACGCAAGTGTTTTGCGACGCGAGCGGATAATGCGTGCTGCTCGAACATTGTTTAATATCGGATACTCCATTAAAGTATAACTTGTAAGAGGACATTACTCTGTGAATCAACCATTCAAAACCTTTTCAACAGCCGTACGCATCTCCTTCCTGGAAGCATTGCTTTGCTCTCTACTAGGAGAAAAAGCAGAAGCACTACTTTCCACAAGAAAAACATTTTTTTTGTCTTCTCCGCTAAGATAAATTTTAAAACGTCCATCTGGCATAATGGCTAAACCGTTAAGAAGATTTCCTGCATACCCTATGGGGCGTGAAAAAATTTCCTCTAGTTCTGTGCATATGTTCATTACTAGCTCAATAGCTTGTTCTTGACTTTGACAAGTAATAACTATCACTCTACCACCATCTTTTATTTCCATGCTGGGGTGTGGAGATTCTGTTGGTTCTCTATCAGGCATATGTATTGATATTTATGCTATCTTATCTTTAAGATACTGACTCAATTCTTGTACCTCCACCCGTTCCTGCTTCATGGTATCCCTATCGCGCACGGTAACTTGTTTATCATCGAGGCTGTCGAAGTCTATGGTAACACAATAAGGTGTACCGATCTCATCATGCCTTCGGTAACGGCGGCCAATGGAGGCTGCTTCGTCGTACGCGCACGAAAATTGCGTGCGAAGAGTTTTGGTAATTTCTTTGGCCAATGTGGTAAGCGGTTCTTTTTTGGAAAGCGGCAGCACGGCCATTTTGTACGGTGCGAGTGCGGGGGGTAAATGCAACACTACTTCGGCCTCTTTGGTACTTTCTGTTGTAGTGGTGCGGCCGCCTTGTATTTCTTCGTAATGGTTTATTAAACACGTCACAAAGGCGCGGTCGATACCAAGTGTGGGCTCGATCACATAGGGCACATAACTTTCTTTCGTGGCTTCTTCAAACACACTCAACTCTTGTTTGGAAAATTCGGTATGGCGTTTGAGGTCATAATCCGTACGATTGGCCACACCGGCAATCTCACCCCAACCAAAAGGGAATTTGTATTCCAGGTCCACCGTACGCTTGGAATAATGCGCAAGGCTTTCCTTGGGGTGCTCGTAATGGCGCAAATTGTCTTTGGATATTTTCAAATCTTCAATGAAAAACTTCTCCCAATCTGCAAGCCAAGCTTCAAAATACTTCTCGTCGGTTCCCGGCTTTACAAAATACTCAAGCTCGGCAATTTCAAATTCACGGCTACGAAATATAAAATTACCCGTGGTAATTTCGTTGCGGAAACACCGTCCAATTTGTGCAATACCAAAAGGCGGAGTACGCCGCACACTCTCGCTGACATTAGCAAAATTGGTAAACATGCTTTGCGCAGTTTCAGGGCGCAAATAGGTTTTGCGATCTTCGTCAGCCACAGGCCCCACATGAGTGGCAAACATCATGTTAAACTGCTTGGGGTCGGTAAAAGTACTTTTCCCGCACTCAGTACACTGGTTCACCTCTTTAGCCTTTCCTTGCCCCTTATACGCACCTTCGGCCATATGATCGGCCCGGTACCTGGCATGGCAATACTTACACTCTACCAGCATGTCGCTAAAACTAGCCTCGTGGCCACTAGCTTGCCACGTGCGTCGTGCCATAAGCACGGTGCCGTCGATATATTCCACATCACCTCTGCTTTGCACAAAACGTCGAAGCCACGCTTGCTTGATATTATTTTTAAGCAGTGCCCCTAAGGGCCCATAATCCCACGTGCCCCCAAGCCCGCCATAAATCTCGCTTCCAGGGAATATAAATCCCCGGCGCTTACAAAGAGAAACTAATGTGTCCATTGAATTCAGCATATGGTATACACCCTCACCCTGCCCTCTCCCCTCCAGGGAGAGGATTTAACCCGGTAGGTCATCCTGCTGTATGAGGTGAGGTATGTTTTTCTTCTTCAAAGAAGTTTTTCATGAGAATCGATATCACCAAGGTTACGGGAATGGCAAGGAGAATGCCCACAAAGCCGCCAAGTTTGGCGCCGGTGATCACCGCAATTACGCTTACCACAGGGTTCAGCCCCACTGTATGTTGCATCACGCGGGGTGCTATAAGATGATTTTGTAATTGCTGAGCAATCACAATCAAGATAAGTGTAAGAAGACCCGTAAGAAGCGTTTGCGTAAAGGCAATAAATATTACGGGCAAAGCTGCAAACAGCGGCCCCACATAGGGAATAAATTCCATAAGCCCCGCAAGTAAGGCCAACACTAGGGCATAACGCACGTCGAGTATACTAAGGCCTATAAACATAATGATGAAAATACTGAGACCCAATAAAAGGTTGCCAAGCACCCAGCGCTGGGCTTTGTCTTGGAATAATGTAAACATTTCAAATAATGATTTTTGGTAACGCGTAGGGATAATATGAGTAAAAAAACCTTGTACTGCATTACGTTGGGTAACCAAGTAAAAAGTAATGACCAGGATGATAAAAAATGATGCGAGCCCGCCAAACAAAGTAACAATACCACTCACGATGCCGCCCCCTATTTGGGTTAATGCACCTTCAAGTTTCTGAATAATCTCTTGCACAGAATCAAGTGAGCCAAACTGATTGAGCCAGCCAGGTGAGGCAAATTGTGAACCCAAGCTTTCTGCTACTTGAGGCAGGTTGTAGGCTAAATCACGAATCTGCAATGCCACAGGTGGCACAATAAAGCCAATAACCAAACTTAAAATAATCAACACCAAAAGGTAGATACCTAACACGCTCATTGCGCGCGGAATACTATGAGTATATAAACGCTCCACTAAAGGGTCTAAAATAGAAGCAAACAAGGCTGCCACAAACAGCATCACCAACACCTCTTGGATCATAGAGGCAATCCATAACGCGGCAACAATACCCACTGCCTTGAGCATGGTGCTGGTAGAAATGGAAATATATTGGGGTGCAAGCATATGTTTTGATTAGGATTTAGAATTAGTGTAGCGTGTTTCTACATTTCTTTCAATACAGGAATGCCCAGCAGGTAAAGCCCTTCGGAAAGGATTTTATGGAGTGCGGCAAGGAGTGCAAGGCGTGCTTTTTTTATTTCTGGCGTTGCAGTAAGTACCGGGCATGCTTCGTACCATGTACTAAATGCACGACATAGCTCGAAAAGGTATTTGGCAAGCACACTTGGCTCATGCGTTTCGCGTGCTTTTATCAACATGTCGGGAAATTGCGTGAGGAGAAAAATAAGATGCTGCTCGGAAGGTGCAAGGGTAAATCCCCCTTTAGTTCCCCCTTTTACAAAGCGGGAAGCAGGGGGATTTATTCTCTTATGTGCCTTCTTAAAGATGCTTGCAATACGTGCCAGGCTATATTGCAAGTAGGGGCCGGTAAAGCCATCAAAGGCAAGGGCCTCATTAATGTCGAAGGTAATAACTTGATTATTACTCACCCGCAGCATGCTAAATTTTAATGCGGCGATCGCAATGGCGTGCGAGGTGGCAGTAATTTTCTTTTGAGCCCACTCCGGGTGGCGTTTCAAAGTTTCTTCGTGCGCACGTGCCACAAGTGCATCGCGAATGTCTTCGTAATGAATAACATTCCCTTTGCGAGAGGACATAATACCCTCTTTCAGTTTTACAAATGCATAGGGTACATGCAACATGGCAGGAGTAAAACCCGCGAGCGCTAATGTTTTAAAAAGTTGCTTAAAGTATAAACTCTGCCGCTCATCTACCACATGCAGTGATATATCAGCCGAGAATGCGGCAAATTTTTTTTCTGCGAGCGCTAAATCCTTGGTGGCATACAGAGTGGCACCGTCAGACTTTAAAAGAAGAAAAATGCCCAGGTGATACTGTCCAAGGTCGACAATAATCGCGCCGCCTTCGCCATGCGTGGCAATGCCGCGTTGCAATAAACTCTCCACCACCTTGCGTCCATCTTTTTCGACTTCACTCTCAAAGAAGAAATGATCAAAACTCACCCCAAGTTCTTTATAAATACGCTTAAACTCGGCCAAGCTCCACAGGCGTGTTTGCTTCCACAACTTAACCAGTTGTTTGTCTCCCCCTTCAAGCGCGCGCTGCAGGGCGTCTACTTCTACCTTATATTCAGGATGCGCTTCTACCTCTTGCGCTGCCTTAGTATACACTTCGCCTAAAAATGCGCCCTTTGACTCGTTGTTATTCTCCTTGCCCCACTTCTGAAGCCCCCACAAACACTTAGCCACATGATTACCTATGTCGCCAATATAGTTGAGAGCTGTTACATTGTACCCACCGGCACGATAGATATTAATCAGTGCCGCCCCTAAAGCAACATTGCGCACATGGCCCACGTGAAATTCTTTATGGGTATTGGGCTGTGAGTATTCAAGAAGAATAGTATTCGCTGCTGAAGCCTGTGGTACAAGAAAGTTTTTTTCGTGCACAATAGCAGCAAGTTCATGTACCAACGCTTGTGGTTGTATGAAAAAATTGATAAAGCCTGCAGGCGCGACTTCGATGTGATCCATAATTCCCATTTCAGGGTCTCGCCCTGCCACTGCAGGGCGAGACCCTGTTAAAGCAATTTGCAGCATCTCCCCTACTTCGCGCGGTGATTTTTTTAACATAGGTGCAAGGAGCAACGCAATATTGCTTGAAAAATGCCCAAACTCGGGGCGTGTCGCAACGTCTACCTTTACGGGAGGTAGTTGAGGTGCACCAAGGCCCTTTACCGCGTCCCGCAGAGAGTGTGTTATAGTGTCTTTGAGCATAATACCACCAGTATGCCAGTTCTTGCAGAAAATCGCAAAGCCTCCCATGACTATGAAATCCTCGACACGCTAGAGGCAGGTATTGTGTTGCTTGGCCATGAAGTAAAAGCCGTGCGCGATGGCCATGTGAGCCTTAAGGGTGCATATGCAATTCTTCGTAACGGAGAATGCGAGCTTTTAAATGCCCATATAAGCCCTTATCAAAAAGCAGGACCTTTGCCAAATTATGACCCTACTCGTACACGAAAGCTTTTATTACACACAAAAGAGCTCTATCGCATGGCGGAAAAATTAAAAAAAGATCGCTTGACACTTGTACCTTTGCGTGTATATACTAAGGCACGGCGTATAAAGGTAGCGCTTGGTATTGCGCGTGGTAAAAAGCAATATGAAAAACGCGACCAATTAAAGCAACGTGATGTACACCGCGAACTACAGCGTTCATTAAAAAGCTATTAAGGGGGATGACGGGCATCGAAAGAAAGTTTGTTTCCTACAAAGCAAGTCGAGGACGCTTCTTCTCGTTAAACACGGAGCACAACATATAACTGCCAACACTGTTGCAGTTCCGCAATATGCCTACGCTATGGCGCATGCATAACACTTTAGGCTTTTTGGTCAACGGGCTTAAGGTGTCATAATATTTGACCTTATACTTTTTCTTTTGACTGGCAAGAAAAAGTGGATACAATGTCAGTTCCATCATGCAACGGGTTGCACTGTTTCCCGGCGTGGTGTGTATAAAATAATGCTAAACTTGTAGGGTTGTAGGGAGGAAACTTTTTTCACGGGGGTTCAATTCCCCCCATCTCCATGAAATAATTTCTGTACTTCGCCCCTAGTGCTTTCCCCCGAAGCGTTGCGGGCGGGGTGGAGAAGGAGCATCTCGTCTGGCTCATAACCAGAAGACCGCCGGTGCAAATCCGGCCCCCGCAACCAAAAAACTATGCGTCGTAGCTATTACGCAAAAAAACCACCAGTCGCACTGGTGACTTATCGTATCAACAATCAAATTACTGCGCCCGAGGTGCGGGTAGTGGGTACGGAGGTAGGAAATGCGGGGGTAATGGCGCTTGCTGCAGCGTTGGCATTAGCCAAAGAAAAAGGACTTGATTTAATTGAAGTATCACCAAAAGCAGAACCCCCTGTGGTGCGCATTGGCAGATATGGTCAACTAAAATATGAACAAGAAAAACGCTTAAAGCAGCAAAAGGCAAAGCAAAAAAAAGTGGAAATAAAAGGCATACGGCTTTCTCTGCGCATTGGGGTACATGATTTAGAAATCCGCCAAGGACAAGCAGAGAAGTTTTTAAAAGATCACAACAAAGTACGTATTGAGCTGCCCTTGACGGGACGCGAGCGACAGTATAAAGATAAAGCAAAAGAAGTGATTCAAGGGTTCATTCAGTCACTGGGAGAAAATATTGTCATTGAAGGGAATACGGAATGGCAGTTTGGTAAATTAATGGTGATGGTGTATCAAAAAACACCATAAAAGAGTATGAAAACAAAACAAGCAATGGCAAAACGTTTTACAAAAACAAAACGTGGTACTATTTTGAAGCGCGCAGCTGGACAAAATCATTTTAATGCACGCGAATCTGGTAAAACCACCAAGAACAAACGCAGAGATGTGAGCATGGCAAAAGTAGCCAGCCGTATGATAGAAAAATTCTTACCCCATTAATTATATGCCTCGAGTAAAAGGTGGCGTTCGCCACGTACAACACAGAAAGAATATTCTTTCCCACACCAAAGGGTTTATGTGGGGGCGCAAAAGCAAGGTAAAGATTGCTAAAATTGCCATGATCCGTAAGTACCGGTATGCATGGCGCGACCGCAGACTTAAAAAGCGCGTCATACGCCAAAATTGGCACCGCAATATTAATGCCGCGCTTCATGCACAAAACCTGAAATGGAGTACGTTCTTGCCTGCACTTACCAAAGCAAAAATTACCCTCAATCGTAAGATGTTAGCTGACTTGTGTGCCAATCAACCCGCAGTGTTCTTAAAATTAGTAGAGAAAGCTAAACCGCATATTGCCCAGAAAAAAAGCACACCTGCATAAAGAGACCATAGATAGTGGTCGAAAAGGCCCAACACAAGAAGAGTAAGTAGTAAATAGTAATTGGTAATTGGAATGGCTTTAAAGAAAAGAATCAAGAGTGCAAGAAACAAGATAAAACCCACCGCGCCAAGTTCGACAAGGATGAGAATAAATATATTATGAGGCGGCTGAAGATCCCAGGCAGAAATGCCTGGATTTTCTTTATGGAGGGCAGTCGTATAATTTCCAATACCTACCCCCCATAGTGGAGACTCGCGAATAATTGGAAAAGCGGAAGTTATTGACATAACATGATCTTGATTTGAGCGTACTTCAAGACGCTCTTGCCCCATAAGGCGCGCAGAAAATGGCTGCCAAAATATAATAGAAAGAAGCGTGAATGTGCTTACGACGCAAGCACTTGGAATTACCCCACGAAAAAACTCAGTCCGCGAGTCCGGCGTACTCGCGTCTGCTCGTATCTCGGCCTCGCTCTCCGCCGGCTGCGGCGGAACCGTGCCCGCTCGGCCTGCGATACCGTTTTTCTTAGTGGTAATTCCAAGCGCTTTGCTTGAAAAATAAAATATCGTCGCTAATCCAATGAAAAGTGCAATCCATGCACCCCGAGAAAAGGTAAAGAATAAAGCTGTTGTGAAAAGAGTAAGTAGTAAATAGTAACCAATAATCTGTAAAATGTTTTGAGTTTTGAGTTTTGAGTTTAGGAGTAGCGTAATCGCTGCAACCAGATACCCTGCTAGCATATTAGGGTGTGGCAAGGTGCCATACGCGCGCAGCCAACGCTCAGAAATGGTTTGTACGACACTTGTGCCAAGTACTGCAGGGTCGTGTGATGCCATGCCTAAGAGCGTGGAAGCAAATGTGCTTTGTGTAAAAAATTGATACATGCCCAAGCCTGCCTGTAACGCCATACCAGCTAAAAAGGCGTACATAGCTTTCTCGCGAGACACTGAACTTTTTGTGAGTATATAAAACAATCCCACGCCTTCTGCCAGGGTCAGCCATGCACGGAATGCAATGGCGCGATCAAGGGAGTAAAAAATAGAGATACCAGGAAGGATAAGTAGGAAAAGTGCAACTAAGACAAGAGAAAGGCGTATCTGCCGAGCCGATGCATGGAAAAACCTAAGCGACGCATGCGCCAGAGAAAAAGCCACAATAAACCAAAGAAGCACTTCCGTACCATAAATACTAAACGTACCATACTCCCAGGGATTTCCATTCAGCACTCCTTGATGCAAAATCCACCGCGTTTGCAGCGGCAGTAAAAAGAAAAAGAGCATGATGCCCCATTCAAAAAGTTTTGGCAAGTTTTTCATATCGTTGTAAAAATTCTTTCGCAAACCATGCACGCTTATCATGGTCATGTAATTTAAGCATTGATGAATTGATCACCACACCCGTACCATGCCCCACCTTTTCTTGAAGAGATAATGGAAGGCGGTTTCGTTGGAATTCTTCAAGCCAATACTCGAGCGTGCGCATTTTTAAAAACCACTCCCCTACGTTTTTGATACCTTGCTGAAATGTACCAAGAGCAATTGTGCCTCGCGCAACAGTAATTCTTGCATGTGCTTGGGGCAGCATGTTGTGCACCCACGCATTCTCTTTAATAAACCGCTCATAGCATTGATAGCTGTCGTAGAGTAACGTAAGTTGCGTAATCCAATACCGTAGGTAGATATCATAAGGCCATGTGTTCACAAGTTGAGGATCTTGAATAGCTTGAAGGTTTAGGGCGTTGTCACTCACAAAAAAGCTTAAGCAAATAGTATCTTGTTTATGGTGTAAGGTGGGGCGCCAGCGAAATAGTTTGGCAATAAGTGTAGTAAGAAATCGTACCAAAAATATATGGCCCTCTTTTGCCACCACGAAAAAATCAATATCGCTTTCTTGCCGTGCATTATTGTAACCCAAGGTGTTGCCAATAGCCACCATGCGCACAAAAGGAAGTAGTGCAAAAATAGATGCCGCACGATGTGCTTTTTTATATTTTGCATGAGCCAACGTAGCACGTTGCAAACGTGTACGTATGATACCTTCCCTCCCCTTTAAACAATAAAAACCTTGTGTAGAGGTTACCCAGGACAGAAGTTTGAGGTCTGGTTCTTTCCCGAGCTCAAGTAACGTTAAAGGATAATCAAACAAATCAAACCACACGATCTTTGCTAAAGAATCGAGCATATCACAAACTTTTCTCTACTCCAGCCCAATCCTTTTGTAATGTCCCTAGTTGCGCACGCTCCATAATCTCGGCCTCTACCAACTCTTTAGGCCTGCCATAGTTAAGGCGTGAAAAATCTTTAATGGCAGAAGCAAGTCGCACAGAACCAGGGGTAAGGGGCATACAACGAATATTAAATGGCCTAGTTGCTTGATTGTGTACTAGCAATTTAGTATAGGCGTTGTAGGCTTCAATATTCATCAAATCATACGCAGTTACATTTGGCGAAAATTCTTTAGCAATAACTTCAGCATCCTCAATGCCCATTTTAAACCCTATCATAGTGCCCACGGTGCCCAACACCGCATCTTTAATCTTGCTACTCCCCGTTGCTTTGTCGGTAGCACCGCTTCCCCCCTCCAGCTGCCCCAAGTATTGATGCGCAATAATAAGATTTAATTTATATTTACGTGCTTCGGCTAAAATGGTAGAAATAGAGTCGGTAATAAAGTTTTGAAACTCATCAATATACAAGTAAAAATCATTGCGTTGTTCTGAAAGTACATCAGCACGCGATAAGGCGGCCATTTGCAACTTAGATACAATAATAAGTCCCAGTAAACTAGAATTCACCTCTCCTACCTTACCCTTAGCAAGATTCACCAATAATATTTTTTTCTTATCCATCACGTCGCGCACATTAAAACCAGAGTGAGTTTGCCCAATAATATTACGCATCATTTCGTTTTCTACAAAACGCCCTACCTTGGAAATAAGGTATCCCAACATTTCGCTCTTATGAAAATCGGTAGTTTTGGCCATTTCTTTTTCCCAAAACGCGCGTACAATAGGATCGGTGACTTTCGCAACCCATTTTTTCTGAAATTCAGAATCGGTAAACATGCGTGGAATTTCGGCAAGAGTGCCAGGGTTCTGTAAATCACTCATGAGGGTGAGCATTACATTGCGCATATTGTGCTCGAACATGGGGCCAATCATTTCGGGAGGAAATAATTTATAAAAAATCGCGATCATTTCTTGTACGGCAGTATCGCGCTCTTGAGGGTTTGTGGCCTCCAACATATTCAAGCCCATCGGGCGTTCGGTATCGGAGGGGTCAAAATGTATCACATCATGTACACGGGATTCGGGAATGCTGCCCAAAATATCTTCAATAAGATCGCCATGAGGATCAATCACGCACACCCCGCTTCCTGCGGCAATATCTTGCCGCGCCATATTGGCCAAGAGCCATGATTTCCCCACCCCAGATTTACCAATAATATACACATGACGCCGGCGATCATCGGGCAGTAAGTGTACTTCGCGGCTTATGCCTTGAAATACATTGAGCCCCAAAAGAATACCGCTTTCTGGTATATTCACAGGTGCGGCAAGGGTACGGGCAGCAAGCCAGTGAATATTGGGGGTTTCAATCCAATTACCTGGCAAATGAAATAACGAAGCCAATTCTTCGGTATTTAAAATGTTCGAGTGGGCACTAGAAAAATTGCGATGAATAAAATCACGAATCACGCGGTAGGGGTTGCGGGGGCGTAAAACCATGAAACTATTCCCGTATTCATACACAGAAAATTCGGCAAATGCATTGGTGATATTTTCCAGTAAACTTTCTGCGCGTTCTTTGGTTGAAGATGCCACCACACGAATGGTGGTTTCGAGGCCTGCCTTGGAAGATTTTTCTTCAAGATTTCGCATGAGCTCTTCCTCAAGTGGGGTAAGGCGCGGCGCTTCTTCTCGTTCACGTGCCTTATCTGGGCGTGAATGCATGCCCTCCAAGAAAAACCACATCACGTGTGCAAATATTCCGCGTCGTGCCATGCGTAATGCTTGTGAAAACTTTTTCCCTTCTTTTAACGCGCGTGCCACTTTAAGTCCTTTTCTATGCCATGCTTGGGTGGTAGGCCTCAACATGATTTGAATCGCAGCGCCCTCGGTAGAACTTACCTTGCTAAGGGTATTGGTAATTGCCTGTAAAGGGTCGACTTCAAATTTTTTATAGGTTTTTAAAGGAAAGAACGATTCACGCCGTAAGGCAAGCAGCGCCGCGCGAATCACACCATTGCTCTGGAATATATTGTAGTCAAAGACCTCTTCAATAAAGGCCTCGGGATATTGTGCATGAAGTTGGGACTCAAAAAATGCGCTCCAAGGAGCAGGCACCGCTGCATAAAAGAAGATGGAACCTTTGTGGGCCACAATTTCAAGGCTGAAATGATCCTCACGAGCCTTCAAGATGCGCTTTAAAAAACCAGGGGGGCGCAAAGAACCTAGGGTAGAAAAAAAAGTCTCCGCCAGCGCAATATGCGCGCTAATGATTTCTTTGGTAAGCGTGCGCTTGTCATCACCTGGCTTTTCTTTGGGTAAAGATATGCGAAATATCACGTGCTTCACAGCCATTGTTTTTTCTTAAAATAGGCATAAAATCCGCCCACTGCCGCCATCATCAACAATAACATCACCCAAAACCCTGCACGCGAATCCTGTAAAGGCACAAACTTGAAAGAAGTAGAGAATAACGCACCAATGACCGTAGCCGGAATAAATACCACAGCAAATGCAGCAAGCGTTTTCATAATGGTATTGGTATTCGAGGCCAAAAGCGACTCATTACTTTCGTGCAGGGCATCAATACTGTCTTTATAGTTTTCCAACATGTCCCAAATTTCTCGTGTACGGTCTACCACATCGGCAAAAAAGATATTCAATCGTGAAACCGAAAAAAACTGTGGTGCGGCGGTAACTAATTTTTCAACCACATACTTAAGCGGGCGAATGGCTTTGCGAAAATTGGCAATATTGGTTTTGATGCGCAAAATCTCTTGCGCCCGATGGGAGGTGGCATAGTACTCCGCATCCAGTATATGCTCTTCTACTTGGTCAATATCGTTGGAAATATGTACCAAAATAGGGAAACAATAGAGCGTCAAAGCTTCTAAAATCTCATACAGGATATTGGCAGGTGAATTTTCTAATAACTCTGGCGATTTCCCTGCGGAAACAGCTTCAAATAATTCCATGAGCGGTGGTAAGTTGCGCTCGTGCACGGTGACCAAGGTATTACCATTCACAAAAAAATCTACTTCCACGGGTTTAATCTTACGTGTCACCCGATCAAAGATGGGAAACAAAAGTATCATGAAAATATAATGAGGACGCGCCACTAACTTGGGCCGCTGCGTAGGAGGTAAGCAATCTTTCAAATCAAGCGAATGAAAATGAAACAGCTCCTGTAAATAATCAACTTCATTGGGCGTCGTGGCCTCTACATTAAGCCAGGTTACGGCACTCCCCTTCACTTCTTTTATCGTACGTGGTTGTTCCATATGATTAACCTTAGTATAGCGCACTTTTTAAAAATTTGATAGAATAGAGCTACGTGATAGCCTAGCTTGATCTTGCTAAATCATATGCCTGAACGTGTGCGTAAAGAATACAGACCTTCTTTAGACCAAGAACCGTTACAAGAACGAGTAGAGTTGAGCGCGCCTCAAGAACAGCCAAGTGGCCAGCCTGTGCCTCAATTGCCGCAATCCTTGCCCCCTACTGTTGCTACTTCGTCTCCTGCTGCAGAAGATGTAGCACCACAAGAGCAAGAATTACATGCTATTGAGATCTTACTCTCTGAAGGGCTTGATAGCGTGTATAACCGTATGGATAAAAGCGCGCAGCAGGAATTTAAAAAACAAGGCGAAATAACTGCCTCTCAAATACAAAAAATATTGCATGGGGCCAAGGTACAGGTACAAAAAATCTTCTCGCTTGTGCTCACCTGGCTCCGCTTAATCCCTAAAGTCAATAAATTTTTCTTAGAACAGGAAGCCAAAATTAAAACCGATAAAATTGTGGCACTACCCCATCAAAACTAGTGTAGTGCTCTCACCTCTTGCCCAGTATCTTTATCAAGCACCGCATACCCTTTGGCGTGAAGCTCGTTGCGAAGACGATCTGCCTCAACCCAATTTTTTTGTTTTCGCGCCTCCTCACGTGCTTTCAGAAGTTCCCCTACGTCATGGGGGACTTCTTCTACGCGCTTTACTTTAAGTTCAATGCCAACTACATCAGTGACCATGGCGTGAAGCAATTGTTTTGCTCTTACAAGGTCTAACCTTGCAAGAGATGTATTAATTGCGCCCACAAACTCATTGATAACCGCCAATGCCTTAGAAATATTTAAATCGTCATCAAGAGCAGCCATAAAGTGTTCTTTAGTATCTTTTATCAATACGTCCACATTTGAACTTTGATATTTGAACTTTGATATTTTTTCAAATGCTTCATCCCACCGTGCAATAACCACCTGCGCAGCTTTCACACTTTCAAAAGAAAAATTAAGTGTTTCGCGATAATGCGCACCGAGGAGCGCTAAGCGTACAGCACGAGCATCAAAACCCTTATCAAGAATGTCTTGGAGTGTATAAAAGTTGCCTAATGACTTGGCCATCTTTTGGCCATTCACCAGCAAGTGTTTCACGTGTAGCCAGGTACGCACAAAAGGCTTGCCTGTCGCGCCCTCGCTTTGTGCAATTTCACATTCATGATGCGGGAATTTATTATCTTCCCCGCCGGTATGAATATCAATTGTTTCACCTAAATACTTCATGCTCATCGCCGAGCATTCCAAATGCCAGTACGGGTACCCACGGCCCCAGGGGCTATCCCATTGCATCAAATGCTTGGGATCATGAATCCAGAGTGCAAAATCTAAGGGATTGCGCTTCTCAGCCCGCACTTCCACACGAGCGCCTGCTTGCAGATCACTCATCTTATTGCCCGACAATCTTCCATAGGCAGGAAAACGGTCGATAGAAAAATAAATAGAACCGTTCACCTCATAGGCAAAGCCTTGCTCGAGTAACTTTTGGATAAGTACAATCATTTCAGGGATATGATCGGTTGCCTTGGGATAATGGTGAGCGGGTAATAATCCCAGTGTTTGTATATCCTTAAAAAACGCCTGCGTATAAAATTCAGCGATTTCTTGTGGCGTTTTGCCTTGCTCTTGCGCCTTAAGTTCAATCTTGTCCTGCCCAGCCTCACTATCATTGGTAAAGTGCCCAAGGTCGGTGATATTCATGGCTTGCTTCACCTGGTAGCCGCTAAATTCAAGATAGCGCCGCAGCAAGTCGGCCATAAGAAACGAACGCAAGTTCCCTACATGAATATAGTCGTATACCGTAGGGCCGCAATTATACATGGTTACATACCCCTTATTCAGGGGCTTAAAATCTTCGAGTTGTTTAGTAAGAGAGTTATACAACAATAGTGCCATAAGCTTATGGCACTATTGTAGCAAGAATATGCAAATATAATCAATTCCTTGTAGCTGGTACGGTATGCAGCACGGTGCCGTTGCGAAGAAGCCCAAGTTTCAATACAGCGGGAACCGCTGGAAGAGCAAGCTCTTCGCTTCTGAAATCAAATTGCACCATAGAAGCCTCGTTCAACCTCAATGCAGTACTGCCTTCACAACGATACCTGGTTTCATCTTCCATCACTAAGCATTGCCAATCTCCGGCGTCTAAATACCCGCTTAAGTGTGTGGCCCATACACGAGGCAAACCTTGTGCCGCAAATTTCAATTCAATACCATTGATGGTGTTGCCAACAAGCTCACGCGCCACCATGCTTATATTCAGCGAGGTAAGAGCAGTTTCATCGTCGGCAACAATGCTACTCGCAGTAAAACTAGCCTGTACGTCAAATTCCTTGGGTGGAGCAGGAGGTGGTGATGATACGGGTTGCGTTGGGGATGATGAAAATCTTTGAGAAGATACAGGCCCACCTTGTGAAGGTTTCAAGGTGCTGGGCAATGATGAAGTCTGCGGAGGAGTAATAGGTGCCTCCACCGACTCGCCCAGGGAACTTGGTATTGGCGCCATGCCCTTCTGCGGCCGCAACAACCACCACGCACCAAGTAGCACCAAAAATACCACTACAATAATCAATATTGTTTTCATAGTTGAAGCCTTTATTAATTACTAAAGGCACCAAAACCATCACCAGATGACGGCACAGAAAAAGTAGATCCTCCTTGTTGAATAATAACTCGATCTAGTTCTGGTTGAGTTACCGTATGAGACCTTAGCATCATCATGACCGAACTTGAAAATTCCTTGGTACCTTTTTGTCCACTAATCACCACCTTAAATTCATCAGCATCCGTAACTCCCTTATACCTTGCCTTTACCGTATAAGGGCCCGCACTGTTTAATTGAGCAAATGAACAAACATTGAGGGAGCAAGCATTTGCATTTGAAGCATCACTTTGTTCAATAGAAAGACCAATGAGATTCGCAGGGGAGCCAAAAGATACACTATAGCCTACTGCTGCTCCAAGATCAGATCCATTAATAACACGAACAGTTACTATAGAAACAATAACTCCATTTTCCTTATCATATAATATTTCTGCAGGGCTCACAGAAGTTACTGCGGGGATGGTGGGCCTTGAGGTTAAAGGAGGAGTTGGTGCTGTAGCTGTTCCTCCACCGGTAGTAATACTGCCTCCTGGAAGTGGTGTTGTGGGAGGAGTTACGGGGGGAGCTGGAGGCTTAGGTTTAGGCAGTGGTGGACATAACAATTCTTGTTCTTTCTTGAGTCCATCACGTTTCTTAATAAGATTATCGGCAGCAATTTTTGAAAGAGCCTCCGTGGACAATCTTCCTTGTAGCTTATTAATATCTGCAGCACGGGAAGCACATGTCACCGAATCGTCTGGAGGACACTTCTTTGCGGCATATTCTTGTTTCTTTTTATCAGCCTCTTTCTGCCATGCTTGTTGATCAGCACTCGTTTGGTCCTCTTTTGAAGCCTGTAGCGAGACTTGCACAAATTCTCTCATAATATCTTGGCATGAGCGCTCATTGCTGACACTCCCACCTGCACTTCCGCCTGATTGCACGGTAAGTGGTTTTGCAACTGGCTTTGCTAACAACGGAGGTTGTAGTGGTGAATCCGTACCCGATGTGGTAGTGAGTTCAGGGGGTGGGCACTTGAGGGAAAACTCTAATCCATTTAGGTTTTGAGGGGACCCAGTGCTACCCTGAAGCTTCTGCAATAGTTCCTCTTGTTTTTGTTTTAAGAGGTTCTTAAAAACACGTATTATCTCAGGATCTGAGCCTCGCTCCTCAAAGGCTTCTATTTGTTGCAGAAGATCAGCTATCTCAGCTCGCTCGGCAGGGAAAGTAGAATCCCAAGGTAGGTTATTTCCTAACGCGCCGGATCCTGACGATGTACTTGCCCCAGAACTGCTTGAACCATCTTTGGAATACGTCACTCGTTCAGCGGGCAACGCCGGAGCATATTGATTCCCTGACCCTTCTTTTCCCTCAAGCCTGTCTCCATACTTTTCAAGATCATTTTTCACTGGTGCAGAAGATCCTCCCAAACCTACAAATTCCATTGCTCCTTCCAAAATTCTCTTCCACCAGGGAGACTCTTGTTTCTTTGGCGCTTCATCTGAAGCGCTGGTACTTTTCCCCATAGAAGAACATGCCGACGGTATTTCAAACTCTGTCCCTTTTGGCCCCCTTGGCCCTTTTAAGTGCACGGTCGTACCACACAGTTTAAGGCTTACCTCGCCACCCTTCCTCAATTGATCTCTTATATTGTCTTTTAAATTAGCTTCTGCCCAAGCACCATCGGCATTTTCCGCAGACGCTGAGTACAGAGGCACCAACAACATTATTGTAAATGCTGCTATTATTAATGTTCTAGAGAATCTCATACGCGTAAAATATTTTCTAAATACTACTTTCCTCAGCATAGTAATTATTGCCCCGGCTTCAGCATAATTGGAGCTACGGTACTTGTTGCAAGTGTACGCAAAGTTGCATCTTTTACGCTTACGGAAGCCGTATTAAATCCGTCTGCGCCTTGCAAGAATAAAGCTTCAAACTGACCTTGACCAGATTTTAATTGACTGGTGGGGCAGCTTATTTCTCTGTATTGCTTGGTAACCGTACAAAGCAAATTATTCAACCGAAATTCCTCATCGCCTTGTTGCTTTGGCGTCCATGAACTTTGCACCACAATAGAAGCAGCATTACTAGGAATTCCTGAAAAGGTTAATCGCACGCCATACATAAGCTGATTGCCCTGGGCATCTTCGCCCACTTGCGTTTCACCCATCACACTAAATGGGGAAGTTACTGCACTACCGCCTCCAGATGAACCCCCGCCAGAGACAACAGTTGTTGATGAACTGTTGGTGGTGGGAATAGGGGTTTCACTCTTTTGAGTAGTAGTTTTAGATATGGGAGTAGTTGTTGACAAAACTCCAACGGCAGGCTTTGCTAAAACCAACGGCTTGTCAGCACTCTTTGCCACACTAGGCGGAGCAGGTGGACACTGTACGATAAGCTTAGGAGTTGAGGAAGTTTTATATGATTGTTGTGGCGTAGAAGAAGGGTAGCTGTACGGCTGCATGGTATAGAACATGCCAAAAAGGGAATTCCAAAGATTGATAAGGGAATTAAAGTAGGATGGCGGGTAGGAATACGAATATTTTTTGGCGCCCGCGGAAGCACCTGATTGAATGGTTTTTTGCTGAGTTACGGGACGGTACTCAAAAGAAGTTGGCCCCTCCGCAATAGCAGCTTTGGGGGGGCACTCCTCTTTCAATGCTTCTTTGAGTTTACGATACTCTTGATATTCGGGGCTATTTGATAAAATAGTACGATCTTTAATCTTTTTCTCCAGCTCTTGAAGTTGTTCGCACTGTAACCGTTTTTGTAGTTCTTGAACAATATCAGATCCTCCCAATGGCGGCTGGAGAGGAAACGCCTCTTCTACATCCCACGACCTGCAGCTAGCAATCTCCAGGAGATGTTTTCCTAATTCCTTCTTTTTTTCCCCTAGACCCTTTTGATCTTCCAATGATAGGCCACTATAAAACGGCGGGAGCAGATTAGCAATTTTTGCGATCTGATCTTTCTGTTGATTCAAGAGGCTTATTTTTTGCTTTTGCTGCTCCAGCGTTAAGCCCCTATTTTTTTCTATCATGTCACGGTAAGGATCTACTCCCCCAACCACTGAACCTCTTTGGTATATAGAGCTACGTTTTCGTATGACTTGTACGAGGAAACAATTTTTGGCTTCCTGGTCACTCAAACCAACCTTTCCACCCACCGACACCCCGTCACCATCCCATTCAATGAATAACATTCCTTCATTATTAGGGTCTCGCTGTACAGTTCCTTTCTTTTGAGTGGGGCCACACTGCTCTACTA
>CAYHRN010000006.1:0-24630 GCA_964359155.1 uncultured Gammaproteobacteria bacterium
AGTTATAAGCACAACGGAGGGTGTGGGATTCGCCTCTCGTTGTTGCTACAACTCGAAACCTTCGGCTCCTCTTCGGAGCCTGCGGCCCACGATTGCGCTCACGCGCACGACCCTCTGGTCGCTTGCGGTATATGCGCTTTCTCCCGCATACCCCGGAGACGGCGAGATTCGAACTCGCGAGGGCTTTCACCCTGCACGCTTTCCAAGCGTGTGCACTCGACCACTATGCGACGTCTCCGGGGTATGCGGGATTGCGTTTTGTAACCTCGGGGGTACCCTTCGGACAAAACGGGAACAAGCGTGCGCGAGTGCCAGTTTGTCCTGCATTACTATGCGGCTGACAAACTGAGCATCCCGAGATACTGACACTCATGCACGCCATGAGCCTATCAAAAGATAGGCGATCATGCAAGAAAGAAGAATAATGCCAAGGTAGATGAAGTACACCAACAACGGCGTACGCGAAGCAACATGCACTAATAATTCTTTATGCTCGGTTTCATAGGCGCCATAGGTAAAATACGTTTCTATCACATGGTCACCCGCACGGTGCGCGCGCCATAGCGCACTCACCTTGGCCTCTTGCCCCGGCGCCACAGTTAAGGGTACCGAACGCACCACGTCCAACACCAAGCCACGACGATGGATAACGGCATATAATACCGGCTGCAAAGGGGTTTTAGATACATTTTTTAATGTGCCTTCAATAGTAACTTTTTCACCTGCCTTTACCTTGGTTTTATTAATACTGGCATCTAAAAATTTAGAGCCAAACGCCAATGAAGTGGCCGGGTACACGCGTACAGGAATATTCGCTACACTCCCCTGCTCTTCATTATGTTCAAATATACCTACCTCACCCCGGTACAAACCCGCAGGAAAACTCCGCGAAGTATATACCGTAACTACTTGGGTAGTAAAAGGTTCTACTATGGGGATCTCACTCACCGGAATCACGCTTTCGAGTGTCTGTGCAATGCCACGCGTGGCGCGCAGCGTAAGCACAATTTTATCCATACGCACCGCAGTGTTGCCGGTATTACGCACGGTAAACCGCATGGGCATGGCTTGGGCAACTTCGGTATTTTCAAGGGTGATATTTTCAACAGTATAGGCGCGTTGTTCTTGTGCAGCCACAGAAAACCGCACCGCAACTTGCACCGCAGCATTCACAGCCTTAGCTTGATCACTAAACATAAGCGAAGCAAGGTAAGTGCCTTCTGAAGCCCCTGCGGGATTAATCGTAAAACTATAGGGCAATGAAGTAGTATGAGCAGGGAATGCAATGGTGCGCGAATACAACTCTATAAACGGCGCCCCTTCACCCTTAGTGCTTACCTCAAGCACGCGTGGTGAAACACTATCAGGAACACTTAAAGTGACAGTCCGTGCAATACGTTGCCCTGGCAATATACCCTGCAAAGCAATAGTGCTTGGGGTAACACCCATTGCCCATAGGGCACTGGGTAGTACAAGCCCCCACATGATAAGCGTAAAAGTAATAATACGATAAAGCATATGCCCCTATTGTATCATGAGCCCGCAGACAAGGTAAGACGATTTTTACAATCATCCCCCACCCCACGCGGGGCCTTCACCATCATATGTAACGATTGTTGCACAATATCAGTAGTGCTTATTTGCACGGGTAACGCCGTAGGTACACGTGCTGCTTCTTTGGTAAGCGCGTTACGGGCCTCATACGGTTCTTGGGAATTAAAACCATAATGCAGCAGCGAAACCGGTGCTTTCCCTGCATTACATGCAAAATCAGTACCAGCAATAGAAAGCGTAGTACGTGGATTATTGCCTGTATTGCGAACGACTAAGGGGGTATTTCCAGAAATGCCTCCCTCATTGATGTCACCATATTGCAGCACTGAAGGCACTTCCACGGCAGTTAAGGTGAGCACTTCGGCTGTCACCGTACGTTCTTCGCTAAATTCCCCGTACGCAGTGCCTCGTACACCTACAACCCATACTACTTCTGGATGCAATGACCCTTCATCAGTAGCGCGCGTGAAAAAGGGAAGTGGTACTGTGCAGGCATATCTACTTTTTAATGCGCTCTCTTGAGAGCAGCCCACCACAGTACAAGAAACAGTGATGCCCTTTGCAACATCATCAGAGTAATGCCACCGTGCCTCTACTTGTGCAGCACCCTTCAGGAGCGCCCCGCATCCTGCTTTCGTACTCACTTCACCATAGGCCACCACTGAAGTGGTGATGCCTTCTTGTAATGCAATATCGGCCAATGGAGGCCCATCAAGAGTAGTGGAAAGCGTGAGCGATTCAACCACCGGTGGCTCGGAAAACCACCGCGGCAAGAGCGTCCATATGCCACCAAGAATGCCGAGTATCAGTATGGGTACCACCAAACCTATGATGAAAGAACGATTAAACGCAGAAGCTGTTTTTTGCGACATAGTAAATTAACGCTTCACACGTTGTGCTTCTTCAGTAGCTAAGGCCTTAAATGTGGGCGCACTTGCCACCGCCTTAGTATCAATAAGCGAGCTCATGCGCACCGTGCGTGACTTAGTACCACGTACTGCAAGAGGACTTTTTGTTATCGTGGTACTAGAACTACTTATAGGAATGCTTGCACTTTTTGCGCTCTGCAATCCAGAAAAGTTAGTATTAGTTGTTCCACCCGCACCACCTCCAATACTCCCCTGTGCAGCACTGCTACCACTTGAAGAACTACTTCCGCCACTACCCGAACCTCCTCCAGAACCTCCACGCGCCGCGTCAAGGGGGAATTTATCTTTCCCATCAAGTGCACCGTCTTTGTCCGTATCTGCAACCAACGGATTAGTTCCTTTTTTTATTTCCCCTGCATTCGGCACGCCATCCCCATCAATATCATCATCACATACATCTCCCAGTTTATCACTATCCGTGTCTTTTTGATCCGCATTCGCAATGGCAGGGCAATTGTCTTCCGCATCAGGATTACCATCAGTGTCTTTATCGGGCTCTGGGGTAAACAAAGGCGAGAGCGCGGTATCATTGCTGGTGTTTTGATCCACAGGGCTTTGCCCACGAATATCAGCCCGAATATTAAAAGAACCTTGAGGAATAATAAAATCCACAAACACTTCATCGGCAAAGCCGCCTGCGCGTACCGATACGGGCTGCGAATCACCAATCAAAATACTGCCCTGGTAAAAACTCACATACCCCAGCGTATCTTTGCTGCCATTATTTTTTACCGATGCATAAATGCGCACCTTTTGCCCCACCACAATGCGGCTCGGGATAAACGAAATATCATGCGCAGTGATAGCCAAATCATGCTCCAAGGTTTGGGCATACACGCCAAAAAACCCGGTAAGGGCCAACATACTACCACCTGCTATGGCAAATATAAAACGCATAGTATACTAAGGGAAAGTATATCATGCCTATGAAACTGTACCAAGGAACTCCTGTGTTCCCCGGCAAGGCCATTGGCCCTGCACGCAGCATTACTTCAGTGAAAGACTTGGTCAAGGTTATGCAAGGCGACATTGTAATCTGCGACCGCGCCACTCCCTTGTACGCCCCCGCATTTAAAAAAGCCACGGGCATTGTTTTTGAACATGCTGGTGTGCTTGCTCATGCCACAACCTTAGCACGCGAATACAAAATCCCGTGCGTTGCCGGCATACCGCACGCTACCGCAATGATTCTTCAAAATACCCTACTAAGCATTGATGGCAACAACGGGATGATCACTTGTTTATAAATGAACAAGGCTCGGAAGCAGAAGATACGCGTGGGTACCAATCTGCTTCCGAGCCTTAGGGTGCGCTACTCCCCTGTAAAGCGCGTAAACCTCCTTACTAAGTAGTCGTGGGAAGATCCCACGCTACCCGGAAACCGTGTTGCGGCGTGGCAACCCCCTTTTGCAACGCCCCTCGCATACGCACTGTCCCCTCCTTTATTTCCATGCCCCACCTCCCGCACCGTATTCCCACGCCGTTGGGATACTCGGTGATCGTCAACACCGAGACCAGCCCAGCAAAGCCATATGCCCCGTACGGGCTTTGGTCTTGGGGAGCGCATTCGTGCACCTCCACAAGCTTGGCTTCGCCCGGCTTGTAGTGATCAGAAGCGGTGGCAAAATACGCCTCTGCACACCACCCCCATGAGTAACGCCTGCCGTCTACCCCACCCCCCGCCACTTCAACTTCCCACTCAGTAGGGAGCCGGCAGGGGGTACCGCCATCGCCTTGCGTACGCCACGCACAGTACGCGATGGCATTTTCCCATGTCACGCCCACCACCGGGTGCCCTGGCTTTTTCCACGGTGTTGATTGTGGAGTATGGGCTTCACGGCCCACGTCAGCCAGAAAGGCCTCATACTCCCCCACGGTAGTGGGGTACTGTGCTATCAGAAACCCAGGGGTCTGCTTCACTTCTGCGCGTTTCGAAGATCCGCGCGAAAGTTCAGGATCACCCCCGGTCAAAAACTTGGTCGGCGGAATATACACACGCCCCTTACCGATCTGAGCTTCGGTAAAGAGCGGAACAATGCCCCCATGCCAGCTATTCAACTCGTCATAGGCCCTGGTGAGAAAGACCGGATACCTTACTGGACGGTATCCAGACTTCTTGAGTACCACCAGGCACGAACCCATGGGAAGTTGTGCGCGAACAGGCGTAGGGCCCAACTTACACACGAACATGGGCCTTAGTTTACCATCCTCGTCTTCCACGTACTTAAAGAGGATGGCTTCCGCGCCAGTAGGGTTGGTATCGAACTCCAGGACTCCCTCCTGGTCAAAGTAGGCAGCCACTACAGCAGGCTGGCCGTGCTTACGGAAAAGCCGCTCTGCCCTGGCCACTGGAGACTCCTGGCTTGACACCTCCTCGCCTCTTTGCGCCGCGATATGATCGTCCTTGGCTACCGCGGCCAAGCACGCGTGAGCTTCCACATGCTGGGGCTGGTATTCCAGCACCTGCCCCAACAACGCAAGATACTCCTGCTTGAGGTTGCCAACCTCTTGCTCTGCGGCCTTGAGTTCCCTTTCTGCGGCCTTGAGAGGCCGCTTTTGCAGGAGTGGTGCCCACGAAGGTGTCTCCTTGCGGAGACGAGTCACCTCTTCCTTCAGTAACCCAATCTCCTTCACGCGCTCCTTGGACTTGACACGTGTCGCACGCGCGTTTCGTAAAAGTTGACGCGTGTGTTCCTTCTTCTCATGTGCGATCGCTTCTTGCCGTTGACCTTCTTGTCGCTGACGCGCAACCAGACTCCTGATGGTATCCGCCATTTCCCTTACACTCTGCCACCGCTTCTTTGGATCCTTTTCCAGAGCCCGAAACACGATGTTCTCGAGATCTTTCGAGATTTCGGGTCTTTCTGGGGAATACAAAGGAAGTGGGACAGCATTAAGGATCAACCTAAACAACTCTTCCTGACCATCAGCTTCTTTCATGGGCAGGTAGTACCCACCCACAAGGAGCTGATAAAGGATCACTGCAAGAGCGTAGAGGTCGGTACGGGCGGCCACGGCAAGCCCCAAGAAGATTTGCTCAGGAGCCATGTAAGCAGGACTTCCAGCCCCAGAGCCATTGGGCACGCAACGGTCCTTGTTCATGAGCACGCCCAAACCCCAATCCGCCACCTTGGGGTGTAAGTCATTAGTGATGAGGATATTGTCGGGCTTAAGATCACGATGCACCACTCCTTTGTTGTGGGCATAGTGCAGCGCATCACAAATCTCAAGGAAAATCCTCAGCCGCTCATCCAGAGAAAGTGGCGCTGCCACCATTTCCTTGATGAGTTTTGTAAGGTTCCTGCCACCCGCTACTAGCTCCTGCACGGCAAAAAAGTGGCCAGGAGTAATGGCAGCATGGCCGGGTCGCGCCTTACGCAACGCGTCTGTGAGAGGCTCTGCCTCAAGCAATGTAACAATAGCAGGGTGAATGAGACGACCATGGATACGCGTCTCGCTCTTGAACCTTTCCAGGTCTGGCGCCTCCCCTGGAGGAGTCTTGATTGCCTTAAAGGCAATTGCTCTTCCGTACTTGAGGTCCATCCCCTCATACACCGCTCCAAATGCTCCTTCAGCCAAGAAGCGCTCCACTTGAAAGCGCGACTCCGTAGGGGGGAACACCTCATTGAGTTCTGCTTGCGAGACTGGAAAACCCCTCACAAATGCCTTGAAAAGACGAGAGGTGAGATTGAGAACAGTGGCGCCCAAGCCACGCTTCAACGGCACATGCGAGATATGCGTCAGTGCAGCTGCCTCTGCTCCAACACCTTGTTCAGGCGCTGTGGCGATTTGACTGGGGTGCTGCGGCGCACCATTCTGTACGCGCGTACGCAACACCACGCGCTGAGTAAGCGAATCCGGAACTCGATAAAGAACCACTGAGGTCTTGCCATCCGGAGTCACCGGCGGCAGACCCTGCCCCTCCTTGGGGCCTTCTTCGCCGGCACTCATGGTGCGTACTCCTCTGTACGGAAATCAAAGAACATGCTTGTCTCAGACAAAAGACAAGCACCTATATAGAATCACACAATAATAAAAAAACAAGCCCCCCACTTCTTCAAGAAGTGGGGGGCTGCTTTCGTTCACTCTTTAATTACATCAACTAATCTTTATGCACCTACGACAGTAAGGGACCCTGTGCACGTACCTGCAAGAGCTTCAGACGAGGTTGCCGGAGAAGCAAGAATTTGCCAATACGTATTTTTGGTGGAACTGGCACCCTTGGTTAAGTTAAAAGCAGTATCAGTTTGTCCTGTACCAGACATAGTATAGGTCTTGCTGCCATAAGCAACGCTTGCCGTAGTATCCATTTTGATTCTGTTCGCAAGTATAGTACCCCGCGTAGAACAAGTAAGAGCGGTACCACTCACGGTAATATCAGTTGCATTATTATTTGCCGTATTGGTGATCGCTGCGGTAATTTCGGCAGAGTTTGCGTCACGCGCAATGGTGCCAAAACTAATATTGCCAATATCAATCGCCGTGGTGGTGGCTACGGTGGCAGTACCCGTAGAATACCCCGTGGTACCACTACTTTCATCAGTAAGCTTCATGCCTACATCCCATGTACCCGCGGTACGATAAAATACCAATGCACTCTGCGTACACGTAAGTACCACTACCGTATCATTGGCATCATCAAAGGCAGAGAGTGTACATTCCCATCCACTATCAGCTCCCGTGCCGCCCGACAAGGTAATGGCAGCAATCTTACACGTGGCAGGATCGCTGGTACATGAATTACCAGCAACACCTGTTGCTAAGCCATAGTATACATTCACGGTACCGCCATCAATATTGGCATAGCCATCAAGCTCAGTAATATCTGCCGTAAGCGCTTGACTATCACTGGTGCTTGATTCTACAGGCGTATCGGTGCTACTCCCTACCGCAAAATTTGCCATAGAAGGGGCAGTGTTATCAAGCCCTACCGAGGTAGAAGGGCTGTCTGCCTGCGATCGCAAATTCACAAAGACTAATAAAATAAGAAGGCCAATCACGCCCAGCAACAGTGCAAAGAGCATGTGCTGACGTGAATTCATGCTTGTATTATCCATAAATTTTACATTCAGATTATTAAGGTACTACCTTGACTTGTGTATTCACAAACCCTTCGCTGCCAGGCGTATCTTTAATCGACACGCTCGTGGTGACATCTTTATAAGGGTCTTCTGTGGCGCTCTTTGATGAAATAACAGGACTCCCTTTTGTTGAGCCGCTCCCCACTGAAACCGCCTTTTGAGGACTCACCAACATCATAACGCCGATCAAAAAAGCAAAAAACACCCATACCCCTGCCGCATACATCAAAAACTTACTCATGCAAACTCACCTCCTTTTTTAAGCCGCATATCTTTCACATCTATATATATGCTCCGTTGCTTTTTCTTATACATCCACATCACCAATACCGCCCCTCCCATCGCGATACCCACCAATACCATAAGTATCAACATGAAATTGCCACCTTGCACGGTAAAGCTAAGTTTTTCAGAAGGCGTGCGCTGTGCACCATATTCAAAATACGCTTCAGCAGTGTACGTGCCTCCTTGTTCAGGTTTAAAAGTAAGAGAGAACGCACCTTGCTTACGCGCAGGAAGAACTTTTTTCTCTGATTTTAAAAGATCCACTATTGCAGAACCACGCATCAGATTTACATACAAAACACCCTCAAGTGAGGATTCTCCGGTATTCTCAAGAACACCATCAAATTTTACTAATTCTCCTTGGGCAAATGTAGTTTTATTCACCGTCAATGCCACTACCTTAGCAGATTGGGACAAAGTGCCTTGTGGATATACCACAATACTCATGTCTTGTTTTTCATACACGGTAGCCCCATCCACCACAAAACGAATGCTTCCTTGATATGTTCCTTGCTCAAGAGTCTTGGTAAATGCTACAACGACCTGCTCTTCAGCGCCTGCAGATACCAAGGTGAGGGCATCACCTTCCACTTGATCAGTAATGACATGTGTACGGTCGGTTTCATCAATAAGGGTAAGTTCAATACGGTCGGGTCGTGCATCTACATTACCTTTATTGCGCAACAAAAATGACATCACTGCCTGCTGCCCCTCTTCAAGAGGGGAAGGCGTAACGCTTACAATTTCAAATTCGCGGATTTCTTTATTAGTGACACTAAATACCACGCGTGCAGATGCCCCCACTAATACGGTCATACCTGCCGTACTCCCTCCTAACTTCGTAGCATTATCCTTGGGTTGCGTGGGCACAAAAGTAAGACGTACCTCATAGGTACCTTGAGGAGCTGAAATGGGCTGTATAGTAAAGAAAATAGGAACTTTTTGTTCCCCTTGAGGAAGCGCTACGGTGTCACTTTGCAGTACAATATACCGCGCGCCCGTACCTTCTTTTGAAACAGCAAAATATTCGGTTTTTGCAGGGTTTAAACGCGTAAGAATAACTTGTTTGGTGATACGGGATTGATTCGTAACATCATTCACTTCAATAAGGTTGGGGGAAATACCTATAGCCTTTACTCCTTGTGCGGGAAACCATAATGCCAGTCCTAATAAAAAAACTCCTAACCACGTACTCCTCGACACTTTTCCCTGAAAATGCATCATCATAATGGTCTATTTTCTTTTTCTCTTCTATAATACCAGAAACAGCTTGCAAGAACAATCTACTATTCTCTATATGAAATTGTCGTCACCTCTTCCTTGCTTCTTAAGCATCGTTCTCCTTATTGTTCTCGGTAGTATTGCGGGGAAGCATTATCAGTATAACACACTCACGCCACATCAACAAGAAAATAATCTCCTTGGCATAGAATGGAATAATCAAGGCGAACCTACACTTTCATTGATGCGCCTCTCAGATGGTGCGGAGGAGCGTTTACCTGGAGTGTGGCAAATTTCATTTTTAGCACCTGATGAAGCAGCGGTATTTGGCGTACTAGCCCATGATAACACTCATGCCTTTCGCTTATACCTTACGTCACCTCGCGGGAGTAAAGAGAAAAAATTAGGCCCCCGCTATACCTCATTGCGCCGTGTCACGCAAAATCCCTTACACACCTATCTCCTGCTAGAGGGAAGTGACACCACTGTATTCCCCTGCGTTATGGAAAAAATAACACCCACTACAGCACCGTGTACAAAGATACTTGATACAATAGTACCACAGTTAAAACCTCACGTCATACAAAAAGTGTATTGGAACACCAACAAAGATCGTGAACTTCTGATCACAACACTCTCGCCACAAGGAACACCTCTATGGTTCTCCTACGACCCTTGGGAACAGCATGCAAAGCCCATAGACTCTGCATATGCGCAAGCTCAATTAGCCCCACAAAAATCAATCAGCTACCCCGTAGCACATCGCTTTACTATTTCACGATTCTTCCAGGTGATAATCATGCGCGACACGACAACCAAGAACTATGCGTGGTTTTTTGCTCCTTGGCAGAGTACCCTCGTATGGATAAATTCCACTCATCTAGTATTTAATATCCAGCGTACACTCTACTTGGTTGATGCGCGTACAGGCTATAAAAAAAGCATCGCAACATTCTCTGAAATTCCTTCTCGTCTTTTTTCTTTCTATTCAAATTCTTCCGCAAAAGAATCTTTATGAAACCCTGGATTTTGTTAAGTATCTTTCTTGGCATCTTTTATGCCTACTCCACCAAGGCAGCAACCACCGCCGCCCATATTCTTGATACAGAAATTAAAGCTGCGCGCACCATACCCTCTCATATTACTGCACAAAGCATTACACCCACAACTATAGAATTACGTTGGGAAGAGGTTCCAGGCGCGATAGGATATAATATTTATAGAAGTGATGATCCTAAGGGTAAGTTTACACAACGAGGAAATTCTCCTACCGTAACGCCCGCCACCACGACACACTATATTGACCACATACTACTACCCCATAGCATATACTCTTACCAAATCAATACCGTCAGCGCCTATGGTATGTCCGCTACCTCAGCATCGATTACCGTCAGTGCCCCGATACTACCAACAATAAGCACAGGCGGCATCTTGCCCATATCCAGCACGCCTCTTATTTCATATACACCCCCCATTACTCCTATCCCCTATTCTGCTGCAGTACCTATGCTCTCTATGCCGATCTCCCCTGTACCGCCCGCTCCAATTCCTGCCCTCCCTACTCCTTCTCTCTCTGCTCCTCTTATCACCTTACCGTCCATACCTACACCATTACTCCCTGCCACACCATCACCTCTCGTATCAGGAATTACTCCTGCTGCGACCCTCCCACTACCACTCACATTAGCGGAAATCAAAGAACCGCCAAAAAACTTGGATCAATTAATGCACCATTTTCAAGCATTTATAGCCCACAATACTACTCCCCCGACGCCCAACGATAGTACGCCACCTCCTACTGCCCAAGGGCTTCTCTCGCCCAAGGCAAGCGAGATATCCATACCCACCATACCAATACCTGATCCAGTGGTAGCTCAAGCATTGACCAACCATTTAGTGCTGGCGTTTACCGATGCTAAAGCCAGCATGTCCCAAGAAAAAACTCCTCAACCTTCCTATCAACTATTTGCTCCTCCGATAACTCCACCTCAAGGATTTTTTGCACCACTTTTTACGCCGTCCACAGCGCCACCACAGACCCCGTCCATAACATTAGCCCATGAATTAGGGGCAATGTCACTCCAGCAATTTATGCATATTCCCACCATGGCTCAAAAAATCGGCATTCCTCCCGCACTGATTGAACAAAAAATACCCGAAGCTGCAGTAGCAGTGCATAAAGCTATGGAAATGGCAGGAACCATTACACCTCCTGCGTTATTATTAGCACCCATGAGTATTGGTCTTGCGGCAATAGCCACCCAGAACACCCATCTAGAAACACCTCTACAACAACAAATCTTTATCTATGATGTACTCACGGTAATAGGCGCAAAAGCCCTTCAAACTGCAAGCAATCTGTCACATAGTGAAATGCTTACCAAAACCATGGCGGCATTGGGCACAGGCACGCCCGTGAATCGCAGCACCCTTGAGCGCCAGTTTCCTGAACTTGGTAAAGCGCTATTAAAGCAAGAACAGGCAGTCCTGAAAGAAGGGGTGTTTCAAAAAATGTTCCATCGTCTCCCTAAGAGTACCGAAGATTGGAATTTGGTCCATACATTGGCACAACGCGCACGCGTGCCACACGTAGATACTAAAAAAGAAGCAGTAGTGCGCGCACAGTATGAAAAAGCTATGGGGGTAAATCTTACGAATCTTGCAAAATCTTCACGCCCGCAAGACCAAGCAAAACTCCAACAAGCAGTCGTGGTTATTCGTACCTTAGCAGCAAGCAAGGTAAAGCCTTCTCGAAAATTTTCCTTATTTCGCCTGAAACGATAACTATAGTGTTCCTATCACTTTTCCTACAATACGAGACCTTGGCACCGCACCATACACACGTGAGTCAATACTATAGGGCCTATTATCTCCAAGAATAAAATACTCATCAGGGCCGACCGTGAAATGCACTGCATCTTTTTGCCCACGTAAGGTGGTATACGTGCCTTTTTTCAAATAGGGCTCAGCAAGCTCGCGCTCCTCTGGGGTATTTCTTTGGCGCACAAATACTTTCCCGCGGCGTATAATCACTTCCTCACCAGGCAAGGCAATGACTCGCTTAATAAGAAGCTTTTCTTGCGAAGGCTCTACCACCTGAACAACTTCATATCGTGCGGGGGGGTGAAAAAGATATAAAACTTTGTTCGTGATAAATGTTTCATTATCTATAAAGGTAGTTTCCATGGAGCGGCCATTCACTTGGCCTACATCCAGCACAAAAAATTTCACCACCAAAAAAATAAATACCACGGTGCTTCCCGTAAGCCCCGTATGCCACAAGTAGCGCTCAAGTATACGCAACAGAGAAATCCGATGGCGTATATGCTTTGGCAACATCATACGTTGATATGGTATACTAGAGACTAATATGAATAACTTCCTTCAAGGCATCCAAGCATTAACTAATGATATAGGGCTTTTTTTTAGTACATTATTCTCAAATAGTACGATCACGGGCTTTGGTACAGGCATCATCGTGAGCACCATTGTCACTGGTTTTATCCTCACCAAAGATCCCCGCCGCATTCCCCTCATCTTGCGATACTCCAGCGCAGAGTTATTTCAGAAAATCAATCCTCAGGCCCCTAATGGGGTATACCGTGTATCATTCTTGCAATTTTTAAAACTCTATACCCTCATTCGTATCTTATTTTTAATAGCCATGATCACGTTTTTTATCATGGTGATCACGATCACACTTTCCTACGAACGGCAGGCAACTCTTTAATACGCAAGTACGGCTTTTACATGATTGACAATATTGGGTAAATGTACGGCCTTAATAAAATAATCTTCCGCACCTAAACGTTTCGCCTCCGCAATATCGTCCTCATGCGCCAAATTGCTCATCACAATCACGGGAGGTGCATCATGACGATCCTGCAGCGCAAGGAGTACTTCGTATCCATTACATTTAGGCATCACCAAATCGAGCATCAAGGCAGCAAAAGAATCTTGTGCAAGTGCTTTTAACACTGCTTCTCCTTCGTGTACCACTTCAACCTCGTACCCTGCCTCTTCCAAGGTAACTTTAAGATCACGCGCTAATTTTTCTTCATCTTCCGCAATAAGAAGGCGCATAGATAGGGATTAGGAATTAGGGATTAGCTTCTCCCACATCTTCGCCACTTCCAATACCCTATCATCGCCTCCATAAGGCCCAATAACTTGCAAGCCCACCGGGAGTCCATGCGAGGTACCACAGGGCACGGATATCGCCGGGATATCGGCAATATTCACCGGCACGGTTAAAATATCACACAAATACATGGTCAAAGGATCGCTTACTTTTTCCCCCAATTTAAACGCGGGCGTAGGTGTGGTAGGGGTGAAAAGTACATCTACCTTAGAAAATACTTCTTCGAATTCGTGCCGTATCATAGCCTTTACTTTGAGTGCTTGTTTATAATACGCATCCGCATGCCCTGCAGAAAGCACATAGGCACCGAGCATAATGCGTCGGCGCACTTCAGGGCCAAATTGAATACCTCGCGTGGCACAATATTGGTCAAGAATATCGCCACGCTCTTCTGGCGTGCCATACCGTATGCCATCAAAGCGGGCTAAATTGGTGCTCACTTCAGCGGGCATAAGAATATGATACACCGCAAGTGAATGCAGTGAGAGTGGTAAATGCACTTCATGGATCTGGGCTCCCTGAGCTTCAAATTTTTTAATCGCTCCACGCACTAATGCTTCAACCTCAGGATCCATACCAGGAATAAAATATTCCTGAGGGATACCGATACGTAAATTTCGAATTTCGAATTTCGAATTTCGAATTTTAAGGTCAAAAGAAGTGGCATCCATGGGGTCTTTCCCGCGAATCGTATCGAATACCAACTTTGCGTCTTCCACGGTACGTGTCATAGGGCCAATTTGGTCTAAAGACGAAGTCATAGCAATAAGTCCATACCGCGATACGGCCCCATACGTAGGCTTAAAACCCACCACTCCGCATAATGCCGCAGGCTGACGAATCGACCCTCCTGTATCAGAGCCAAGCGAGAAAATGACTTGATTATCTGCCACGGAGGCAGCAGAACCAGAAGATGAGCCTCCGGGTACCCGGGTTATGTCATGGGGATTATGCGTGGGCCCATACGCCGAGGTTTCACCCGATGAACCCGTAGCAAATTCATCCATATTGGTCTTGCCCAGTATCACCGCACCCGCAGCTTTAAGTTTGGTAATCACCGTAGCATCATAGGCAGCAGTATAGTGCTTCAAAATGTTACTGCCAGAGGTAGCGCGTATATCTTGGACCAAAATGGCATCTTTCACCGCGCAGGGAATACCCGCCAAATGGTGAATGTTTTCACCACGCGCAATACGCGCGTCTACCGCGCGCGCCTGTGCCATGGCACTATCCTCAACAAGCGTAATAAAAGCATTGATCGCAGGCTGACGTTCTTGTATGCGTGCGAGGCAGGCACGCGTAAGTTCTTGGCTTGAAAACGACTTTTGAAGAAGTCCTTCATGGGCCTGGGCAATGGTGAGTTGATGAAAATTCATAACAACATGTTTAAAAAACCGCCTTAGTGGTAAGTAAATCACCCTTATGAGCCGATGAAGCATTCACCAGTTTCTGAGTTTCTGTGCGTGCACGAATTACTGCGACATCTTCTCGTGTCACATTATGCTGCTTCTCACCTACGTTTCTTGCGCCTACTAATGAAGTGGGCACTGCTTGAAGCTGCCCTACATACTCTACAATAGCAGAAAGTTGAAGCGGAAACGTTTCTTGTTCCTGTGCATTCAATTGCAAACGCGACAGTTTAGCTAAATGCAGTACTTGTTCACGAGTTAAAGACATATATCCTATTTTAGCATATTAAGAAACTCTTGCTCATGTATCACTTGTACACCAAGAAGCTTGGCCTTGGCAACTTTACTGCCGGGCTTATCCCCTGCCACCACATAGGTGGTGCTTTTACTGACTGAGGAGGCGGCTTTCCCACCTAAAGCACGAATTTTTTCTGCTGCTTGTTCGCGGCTCATGGCCTTAAGCTCGCCCGTGAGGACAAAGGTCTTGCCCCGCAACGGCATCGAGGATGTAGGATGTAGGCTGTAGGATGTAGGCTCTATAAGGATACACGCTTTATTTAATTTTTCTAGCAATACGATATTTTTTTCATCATGAAACCAAGAAAAAATACTTTGTGCCACCACCGGGCCAATGTCAGGAAGTTCTTGGAGCTGCTCGAGGGAATAGTGAGACATAATTTTCGCAATATCGCGTACACCCTCACCCTGCCCTCTCCCCTCGAGGGAGAGGGTTTGGGTGAGGGGGCCCTCCGTAATAGCTTGCGCCAATACCCGAGCCGTTTCCTCACCTACATGCAGAACCCCCAACGCATATAAAAATCGAGGCAACGCAATGGTCTTCCTGGCTTGTATTGCCTCCACCACATTCTTGGCTGATTTTTCTGCAAAACGAGCCAAAGGTTCCAAATCCCCTGCGGTAAGAGTAAATAAATCAGCAGCATCTACAATAAGCCCCTTATCGATCAACTGTTCCACAATTTTGTCTCCCAATCCTTGTATATCAAAGCCATGCCGTGAAGCAAAATGCAAAATTCGTTCTTTTTGCTGGGCAAAACATGCACGGTTCGTGCAAATAAGTGCCACTTCACCTTCACGGCGTTGTAAAAGTCCAGAGCATCGTGGACATATATGAGGGAAAACTATAGCCTTCTCGGTGCCGGTTCGTAAATTCTCTAACACTCGTACTACCTTAGGAATCACATCCCCTGCCCTTTGCACAATCACCGTATCCCCTATTTTAAGGCCCAAGCGTTCTATTTCATCTATATTGTGCAAGGTGGCATGAGTCACGGTTACTCCTGCAACTCCCACAGGATCCATTACCGCAACTGGGGTAACTACTCCAGTACGGCCCACTTGCCATACCACTTCTTTCACTACCGTAGTAGCTTCTACGCCTGGAAATTTAAACGCCACAATGCCTCGCGGTGCCTTACCTACCACACCTAATTTTTCAAACGTCGTAATGTCATTCACATTCACCACAATGCCATCGGTTTCATAGGGTAATGAAGCACGCGTCTTCATGATTTCATCATGGTACCTACTCACCTCTTCTAAAGTGGCACAATGCACATTGCGAGAATTCACCTTAACGCCTAACTTCCATAAAAGCTCATGTACTTCTTGATGGGTTTTCTGGCCCAGAGAGGTTACCATATCATACCCAAAGAAATCTAGGCCACGTGCTGCGGCAATCTTGGGATCAAGCTGGCGTAAACCGCCCGCAGCCGCATTGCGAGGATTGGCAAATTCAGGGAGATTCTTTGCACGCTGCTCTTGATTGAGTTTCTGAAACGCAGCCTTGGTCATAAACACCTCACCGCGAATCTCGATACGACCCAAGTGATCACCTCGCAGCCGCAACGGCACTGCCTCAATTGTTTTAATATTATGCGTAATATCTTCCCCAGTAAGACCATCACCTCTTGTGGAAGCCTCCTTCAAAAGACCATCTTCGTAGATAAGGCTTACGGCAAGCCCGTCCATCTTAATTTCTGCATAAAACCCCTGGCTCATGCTTTCAAGAGAAGTATCAATGGTAAAAAATCGTTCGAGCCGCTCTTTCCAGGCAATAAGTTCCTCAGAAGAAAACACATCTTCAATTGAGAGCATGGGCTTTGCATGCGCTACCTTTTTTAATTCAGGCAAAGGCGCCCCTGCCACGCGCTGCGTAGGAGAATCAGGGGTAATAAGATCAGGGAATTGCTGTTCTAGGGTAAACAGTTCGTGCTTTAAACTATCGAGCGCAGCATCTGAGATTTCAGGGGTGTTAACTACATGGTAGAGGTACCGATGATGATTAATTTCATCACGAAGCTTTTTTATTCTCTGCCTGGCCTCTGCCTTGGTCATAGCGGTATTTTTACTTGAAGTGCCATTTTGGCAGTGCCAAAACTTCCAGTGGAGCGAATGAGCATCTGTGTAGCATCACTACTGCACACACGCTTAAACGTAGCTCCATTGGATAATGCAATCTCCGCACCTGTGGTGAGACTTGCACAACTTGCCCCCTGGCCAAGGAAGTACAATGCTTCTTCATTACCAGATTCGGCAGCATACAAGGCCACGGTGGCATCGTCTAAATCATGTGCCGAACGTAAACTCCGCAACACAATACTTGCTAAATTAATGGTAGCAATACTCACAATTCCCATCACCAAAATGGCAAACAACAGGGTGTAGCCGCGACGACCCTGAGAACTGAGAACTGAGAACTGAGAACTGGTATTATGGTCCATAGACGCGTGATGAGGCAGAGGTTTGTATACTAAGCTTGACCGGGTTTGGTAAGCCTTCATTGCTTGAAAGAGTTAAAAAAAGTGTCACCATGGGCTGTTTCATGCCCGCTGGAACTGAAGGGCTTATGATGACGGTAAATGCATCCACTGCAACCCCTGCTGAAGTGATAGGCGCCGTAACGAGCCCTTCTTGTCGTAAAATACATGAAGCACTCCCCACGGGGCAACCCACCGTAGCACGCTGATATAAAATACGTGCCCCATCTTCATCTTTCACATTCAGCGTAGTGGGGCTTGGTGCTACACTATAGTCGGGAGCACCGGTACGAATATCACCCACCATAGTATCAAGAATATAACGCGCATCGGTTTGCAGTCGCTCTTTTACGAGTGAGGTGCGCTGGCTGCGTTGCACCACCAAAAATACTCCTGCAATACTAGTCATGAGGATCACAAACACGCCCAACGCGATAATCATTTCAATAAGGGTGAATCCTTTATTGCCACGCATAAAGACGATCTTCAATAACACTTACGCCCCCCACACTTCCGGTTGCCGTGTACTGCACGCGTGAGGTGACTCGAATACCAATTTTCGGATTACCTACCACGCAGGAACTTCCTGAACCTAGCATAGTACCATCTTTGCAAATCTCATCCAACGTAAGCAAACGACGAAACGGAATTAAGACACCACTCGCATTATAGACCTGCGTGGCAGGATCAGTAATAACAGTAGGAGTAAAATCAAGACTCCAAATACCAGAAGAAAATAGTGGCACTGCGGTATAATCCATACCGCTCGTAAGGTTGGTGCGCAAGGGGTCAACAACATTTCCCAATCGATTACTATCACGAATATTCCGTACCACCTCAATGCCTTCACGCGCTAAATTAACTGCAATAAGGCGCAGTTCGGCTTGCTTGCCGGTCATGATCGTAAGCGTCGAAAGCGACACTGCGGCAATAAGTGCGGTGGTGAGTATGGAAAGCGCTATAACCATTTCGATCATCCCAAAACCATGTCGCATATACTATTGTACGCTTATCTGTCCTGACACAGGATTAACAACTACATCATAGCTCATCGCAGTACCCGTACGCACAAGATGCAGGCGCAACGCAGGAGAGCCTGTTACACTACAGGCTAAACGCTCGGTAGGCCCTCCAGAATCCGTCACCGAAATGGTACCCCCCCAACACGGAGTTGCACGAGGAGGAATAAAGTCTACGGCGACAATACCAGCAACACCCGCAAGAGCCATAGTAATCGTGGCGGGTAACATCACGGTAGCAATGTCTTCATAATTACCCGCACCACGCAATCCGTTCACCACACTCAAGCCAGGCGGCACGGAGGGAGGGGTGAATGGCTCTTCGGCAAAGAGAATATATTTTTGAGGAGTTGCCGAGATATCGAAAAAAATACCAAATCCACCACGCGCTAATGCTCCCGAAGGTGTTTTGGTGCCATTCAAACTCATGGCCTGCGCACGGCGCAAGTCGGAAACCAAAGCTTGGGCAAAACCCTTAATTTCTTGCCGCTCGCGCGCGCCACGAAAATTAGCCACCGCCATCATGGTGATAACTCCCATAATGGTGAGGGCAACAAGCAGCTCAATGATAGAAAATCCAGGTCGCGCCATACTATCCCTAGTATAGCAGAAAAATCTTAGCTTAGCGCTCGCCAGAGGCGCGCATCAAAAACTTCTTTTTATTACTACTCAAATTGCAAAATTCATCCGCGGCTTCCATAAGCTTGGTGGAACCGGTTTCGGCAAAGGCAATGACTTCTACTTTACAGCCTTTGTTCTCGCGCAAGTATTGTACCAGGGGCACAAAATCGCCATCGCCTGTCACCAGCACCACGACATCCAACCTATCAGCAAGCTTAATGGCGTCCATGGCAATACCAATATCCCAATCCCCCTTTTTCACGCCATCAGGAAATACCTGCAAACCTTTCGCGCGTACTTCAAATCCCTGCTTGTCGAGCGCTTCAAAAAAAGCCTCTTCCTCTTTGGTTTGGCTCTGTATCACATATGCCAAGGCGCGCACCAAACGGCGCCCTGCAACTGCCTCTTCTAAAATGCCCCCAAAATTCACGCGCGATTGATACAAATTTTTTGCACTATGGTACATGTTCCCCACGTCAATGAACACGCCCACACGTTGCTCGGGATGTTTCATCATACGGCAACAGCTTCGGCACTCGCTACCGCGTCTTCCGGAGTGTCCACGGCCAAAATATCACCCTTTACTTCTACTTTCTTGGGTGCCTTCAATTTCAACGATTTAATAATCTTCTGAAATCCTTCGGGACTTTCATGCTCTAAATACCGCAAAAGTTTTCGACGTTCAGCCACTTTTTTGAGAAGCCCACGGCGTGAAGAAAAATCCTTCTTATGCTCTTTCAGGTGCAGTAACAGTTCTTTAATTTCCTCACTTAAAATAGCAATTTGCACCTCAGAAGAGCCTGTGTCGCCTTTATGGCGCCCAAACTTTTTCATCAACTTCTCTTTGACTTCTTTGATTAACATAAGTATCGAGGGACATGCTTAATGATGTAATAATGAGAGTATAACATTAATTTTGATTCTTGCAAGTGAGCCTAAGCCAAGGTAGGATATTAAGTATGGCAACACTACAAGCACTTACTAAAGAATTTTTAGAACATCTGGAGATCGAAAAAAATCGCGCTTCTGCCACGCGGGATAGTTATGCATTCTACCTCAACCGTTTTCTCACATTTTCCCGCCTTACGAAGCCACAACAGATTACCGCAGAGGCAGTGCGCCGCTACCGGCTGTACCTGAACCGTCTTACGACCAGCAGCAAAGAACCCCTGAAAAAAAACACTCAATACTATCACCTTATCGCTCTCCGCGCGTTCTTAAAATACTTAAGTAAGCGTGATATTGCTACACTCGCAGCCGAAAAAATAGAACTTGGTAAAATGCCGGATCGCCAGGTAGAAGTGCTTGGCAGCAACGACCTCAAAACATTACTTGATGCACCACTCCAAAAACTCGAAACAAAAAAAATCAGCTTGCTTCAACTGCGGGATAAGGCTATATTAGAACTGTTCTTTTCCACGGGCTTGCGCGTATCGGAGTTATGCAGTTTGCAACGCGATGCGATTAATACCACGCAAGAAGAATTTACCGTACGAGGCAAGGGCAGTAAGCTACGGGTGGTATTCCTCTCCCCCGAGGCACGCCACTGGATTGGGGAATATCGCAAGCTACGCGGTGACGCCAGCCCGTACTTGTTTATTCGCTACGATCGGGCGGCAAAGACAGCGAGCGAGGAACAGCCGCTCACACCGCGCTCAGTGCAACGCCTAGTTGCCCACTATGCCAAAGTGGCTGGTATTACCAAACAGGTGCATCCGCATATGCTGCGGCATCAATTTGCCACTGATCTCTTGAATAATGGCGCCAATATCCGGGCGGTGCAAGAAATGTTGGGGCACAGCAGCATTACCACCACGCAAATCTACACGCACGTAAGTAATGCCGAATTAAAGCAAGTGCACAAAAAGTTTCATGGCACATTTACGCGCCCATAGCTTAATGGATAAAGCATCAGCCTTCTAAGCTGATTATCCAGGTCCGATTCCTGGTGGGCGCAATTCGTTCGCCCGGTCATTCGACCGGGCGCCCAGGGTTTATCCCTGGGCGATTCAGCCCGGGGGCAGTAGTAAAAGCTCCGACAACCATATGAATAAACCATTCAACATGATCGATCTCACGCATGTACTTTCCCCGCACATCCCTGCGTGGGACGGCAAGCCTGATTTTGAATTAACAACTATTACGGATTACAAAGACTGTACTCGGCCAGATTTATTTCGCACTCAACGCCTCCACGCGGGGGTGGGGCTGGGTACTCATATTGATGCACCGGCACACGTTATTCCTGGGGGACGTACCATCGACCAGCTTACCCTGCAAGAGCTCGTGGTTGATGGTATCGTTATTGATGTGAGCCACGAAGCCCATGAGAATTACAAAGTGATGCCACGAGCTATTGAGGATTTTGAGAAAAAGTATGGGCCACTACCCGCCCATGCGTTGGTTATATTTTATACCGGGTGGAGTGCACACTGGAAAAATCCAGAAAAATACCATAACAGATTTGCATTCCCAAGTGTTGATGTATCTACCGCGGAAATGCTCCTAAAAAGGAATATTGTGGGTTTAGGAATTGATACGTTTTCCTGTGATACGGGAAAAAATGGTTTCCCCGTACACCGCGCTATCCTAGGAGCCAATAAATACCTGGTAGAAAATGTGGCCAACGCACACTTGCTTCCTTCAATAGGAGCAAAAATCTTCGTGTTGCCCATGCATATTAAAGATGCTACCGAAGCCCCTCTTCGTTTAATCGCGCTCACATAATGTAATGGAGGTTACATTATATTGACGGCGAACATTCATTGGTGTACACTTAAAGCACACTTAAAATAGTATGGCTACTCAATTTATTGGCATCAAAGAGTTTCGCAATAACCTTGCGACGCTCACCCAACAGGCACAACGCACAGGGGTACACTATATTGTATTAAATAAAAACAAACCCGTGCTGGAAGTAAAGCCACTGTCAACAAAAGATAGAACACTGGAAAAACTCATCCCCAAAGACCAAGCATGGTTCTGGACACCCGAATGGCAAGCAAAAGAACGTGAGGTTGATGAGGATATTCGCATGGGTCGCGTTTCGGGCCCATTTACATCTGCAGACGAACTGATCAAACACCTCCATGGGGTAGGTAAAAATACTCGCAAAAAATAAGGGTATGAAAATTACCACCACGCAACGATTTGATACAGAATACACATCTCTCCCTAGTACACTGAAAAAAATGATAGATCGCAAATTGCGCCTCTTTCAAGAAAACTCTCGTCATCCTTCCTTACATACCAAAAAGATGAAGGGACATAATAATATCTGGGAAGGAAGGATTACCAAAAAATATCGCTTTACCTTCCATATTCAAGAAGATTGCTGTTTTTTGCGTAGAATTGGAACTCATGATATCTTAAAGACGCCATAACTCTATATGGTGACTATGGTGTAGCGGTAGCACAGAGGCCTGTGAAGCCTTTAGTGAGGGTTCAACTCCCTCTAGTCACCCCAGTGATTGAAATATTATACCGTATGGCAATACTTCCTATAATTCGATTAGGGCATCCGGCACTGCGCAAAAAATCTCGCGCTGTGACAAAAAAGGAATTGCATACCGCTCAATTTCAAAAATTCTTACATAGCTTAGCTGAAACATGCCTTAAGGCTCATGGAGCAGGTATTGCTGCACCTCAGGTTGCCGTGAACAAACGCGTGATCGTGGTACATGTAGACCCCCGCAATCCTCGCTACCCAAAGCAGAAATCTTTCCCCCTCACCATAGTAATCAATCCACGCATTACTGATGCATCCAAGAAGCTAGGGGAGGGTTGGGAGGGCGATTTATCAGCCAATGTACGGGGCATGGTGCCTCGCGCTCTATCATGCACGGTGGCGGGCCTTGATAGCAACGGCAACAAAGTAACCTATAACCTCCGGGGCTTCCCTGCACGCGTATTTCAACACGAGATTGACCATCTGAATGGCATATTCTTAATTGATCGCGTGAAGCGCCTTGAAACCTTGTCAGAAACAGCTGAATGGCAAAAATACTGGGTGCATAGAAAATAACAAAAGAATGCTCCATACGCTATGCCCCACCCGGGCCATTTTTTGTTTCTCTTAAATCTGATATGATATCAATGAGCGCCGATTGCGCTCATTTCATTTAACTTACTGCCAATGCATCTTCAACGCCTGGACATTCAAGGGTTTAAATCATTTGCCAAGAAAACCACCTTGCTATTTCCCAAAAGCAAAAGTGGCGGGCAAGGCATTACGGTTATTGTGGGGCCCAATGGCAGCGGCAAAAGCAATGTGGTGGATGCCCTGCGCTGGGTACTGGGCGAACAAAGCCTGAAAACCATTCGCACCAAAAAGAGCGAAGATATTTTATTTGCCGGTTCCCACAAACGTGCCCCCGTAGGTATTGCCGAAGTGTCCATCACCTTAGACAACGACGACTTAGCTATGCCGGTTGCCTGGCGCGAAGTAACGATCACCCGCCGTGCCTACCGGGATGGCGAAAATGAATATTTCATGAATAAAACCCCCATGCGGCACCAAGATATTGTGCTGCTACTCGCGCAAGGGCATTTGGGGCAAAAAACATTCTCGGTGATTGGGCAGGGTATGGCAGACGCCATTTTAAACGCCACGCCCTACGAACGCAAAGAATTCTTCGACGATGCCGCAGGCGTAAAACAATATACTATTAAAAAAGATCAGGCGTCGCGTAAACTACAAGCATCTGAAGAAAACATTGCTCAGGCCCGGGTGTTGCGTGATGAATTAGAGCCACGATATAAATCCTTGAGTCGCCAAGTAAAAAAACTCGAACGCCGCGAAGAATTGCTGCAAGAACTGCGCGAGCTCCAAACCAAGTACTTCTCTGCCCTTTGGGTTGCGGCAGAAAATACTAAAGGAACTACGCGCACCTTGCTGGAAAAGGCCACCCACCACGTGGCGCGACAAGAAGCAAAGCTCCGTAGTCTTAAAGCAGCCATGGAAACAAAAGCTCATGAACAAAAATCCACACAAACGCCCGAAACCCATATCAACGAACTTCTCCAGATTCACGCCGTGCTTATGAGTATTACCGAAAACAACCCCACCATAAGCGCTGTAGAACTTCAACAACACCTCAAACCTTTCCTTGCTGCCCTTCACGCACTCCGCGACATACTTGCCGTGGGGAAAGAAGCACCACGAGCGCCCTTTGAAGAATTTTTAGCTTTGCAAGACACGTATCTTAAAGAGGACGCCGCATTGCGCCAGCTTCTTACTGCACAACAAGAAGCATCAGTTGCCCTCGCACGCGCTGAAACTCAGCACGACGAGCTGCGCCGCACTATTTTGCAAGACATGAGTATAGACCCTACAATCCTTCACCACGAAGGCAGCACGCTTGGCACACAAGAACAAGAAGCATTACGGCACGAGATTACACGCCTGAAAGACACCATGGGTATTATTGGATCGCTTGATCCTGAAATAGTAAAAGAATTTGAGGCTACCAAGGAGCGTTTTGAGTTTCTGGACACCCAATGCAAAGATTTAGAACAAGCTATTGGAAGTACCAAAAAAATTATTGCCGAACTTGATACGCAAATTGCCGAGTTATTCGAGAGCGCCTTC
>CAYHRN010000007.1:0-23937 GCA_964359155.1 uncultured Gammaproteobacteria bacterium
TGCGTTGGTGGTTTCTGGATTATATATTATGTGCATAGGGGTATCGTTATACCTTGCATATTGTGTGAAGCGTACCATGCATCATCGGGGCATGCGTCCTGTCTTCATTACCGCGGCGCATATCGCTGTTATTCTCGCTACGTTTTTTGTTCTCTACGGTCTGGTGCCTTACGGTTTTGGTATGGTGGACAATTGGCATGGGAGCATTAGTATGGATGGTTATATGTATTGGTTATTTGCTCCATTTTTGTTATTTTACATTCTTTCCGCATCCTTTTTTATTTAACTGTTCCTATGAATCAATATTTTATTCGCGTGCAAGGCAGCAAGAGTTCGTATGTTGTTGTTTTTTTGTATGCGTTCGTTCTTTCTTTTTTGGCATGGTGGCTCGTGCATTACATTGAAGCTCCGGTGAGTCTCTTTGGCCTTCAGGGGCCCAGTATAGATATACTCATGTATGTAAGTATGGCGTTTTCTCTTCCCTCATTATTGGTAGTATTTTTGGTGCATGGGCAATGGCGCGCGTTTCGTATTATGGTGGTCATGAGTTCTCTTCTTTTGATTGCATATATAGGAATTAACCTTTACCTTTCATCTCGTGCCCCCGGGGAGATGCTCTATATTGTAAAATTTTTCGGTACACAGTTTTTGTGGTTGGTGGGAATTTTTGGTACAGGTATGTTGTTGCGCGCGGCGTTGCATGCAACATCACGCACAGCCCAATTTGCATTACTTGTAGCACCATTTTTTCTTATTGCGAGTCTTGGTGGATTTATTCTATGGTCTAGGAACGTAACTCCTATCGTCGATGTTCGTGAGAGCGATGCTTCTGATGATGCACATGCTGAGTTGCAACGTGAGGTTGATGCGAATAGTGTGACCGATATGATATGGGGTATTCCCCATTTACCTTTCGCGTTTGGGTGGCATCGTGCGTATTTAGGGCCACAAGATGACGTGGTGGGCCCTCAAGGCACACCCGTGAAATTTCCTGGGAATACCTACACGACGGTAACCACAGGCCTTCTGACTGAATACGACGTGTTTGCGTATTATGCCGACGCATTTCGTAATGACCCTACGTGGCAAGGGTCGGTGACCGATGATCAGTATCGTGTTTTTACTGCCCCAGCTGCCGACCATATGTTGCGCGGTAGTGTGGGTGGAAGACTCAAGATACGCCAAGGGCAACTTCGTGCTATTATTTATTCTATCACCAATATTTCCCCCACACCCTGTATGGATATCCCTGGCCAATCGCCTTGCCTGCCGCAAGAGTATGAGCAGCGCATATTTATCAGTGACCCCGTGAACCTGAACCAAATCCCCGGCGAGGCGTTGAGGGGGTGAAATGATAATGACTTCTTTGGTTATCAAACCACAAATTTGACATAATTTATGGTTTGGCATACCATATATTCATAGTAATACTATGAAATTCATAAGAAAACAGGACATTGCTAGTAATATTGCCCCTAAACGAGCTTTGATTATATATGGCCCTCGACGTGTGGGGAAAACAACCTTGCTCCAAGGGTATTTGAATCGTCAAGAAACTACGAAGCAGTACCCGCGCATTTTTTCTTCCACGGGCGACGATGTTACTCTGCGGCAACTTTTCCAATCCGAATCACTAAAAGCACTACTAGATTTTGCGCGTCCTTTTGATCTTGTGGTGATTGATGAAGCACAGGTAATCCCCAGCATTGGTTTGGGAGTTAAAATGATTATTGATGCGTTCCCGGAAAAAACAATTATTCTTACTGGCTCCTCATCGTTTAACTTATCGAAAGAAATTGGCGAGCCGCTTACCGGCAGGCATTTTACTCTCACCCTTTTACCTTTATCGCAAGCAGAAATGGAAGCAAGCAGCTTTGAGCTTACAAACGCGTTGTCGGATTTTTTAATCTATGGTTCATATCCTGAAGTGCTGCTTGAGCCCGATCGAACCAAAAAGATTAAAATTCTTACCGAACTTGTCGCGTCGTATCTTTTTAAGGATGTATTAGTACTTGATAAGATTAAATCACCCAATCTGCTTTTAGATATTGTGAAATGCCTTGCCTTTCAAGTAGGGGCAGAAGTGAGCTTGAATGAAATTGCCGGCATGGTGAAAACTGACGTAAAAACAGTTGCCCGTTATCTTGATGTGTTGGAAAAAATGTTTGTCATACAAAAAGTGAGGGGGTTCAGTCGCAATTTGCGCAATGAAATTTCCAAGAAAGCAAAATATTATTTCTTAGATAATGGCGTGCGTAATGCGGTGATTGCACAGTTTAACGATCTTAGTTTGCGTAATGATGTGGGTGCGTTGTGGGAAAATTTTGTGATGATGGAATGTATCAAGCAGAGTGCTATGCAAGGATCGCTCGATACGTATTATTTTTGGCGCACCCATACGGGGCAGGAAATTGATATCGTGAAAGAATCCAACGGCGCACTTACCGCTATTGAATGTAAGTGGGCTGTGGGCTCGACGCGCATTCCAGCCTTATGGAAAGAAACGTATCCTGAAGCTACCTTCATTACCATAACGCGTGAAAATTATCTTGAGTACTTTTTAAAAAAGGGCCAGGCGTTTAAGGGGTAAATTTTATTATTTCTCACCATAATATGCATCCAGGTAAAGAGTATATCGGTGTCGGTTGTGGCGCGATCATTATTAATAGTAATAATGAGGTATTACTCGTAAAGCGTGCTGATAGTGCCAGGGTGGAGCCTGGTATGTGGGCGCGGCCTGGCGGAGGCGTGGAATTCGGTGAAACAGTGGCGCAAGCAGTAGAACGGGAAGTGCAAGAAGAAGTGGGAATTGTGGTAAAGGCGGTACGGCCGCTGGAATTTACCGAAATGATTTCAGGCGATAAAGCTCAGCACTGGATTGCGTTAGGGTATTTGGCGGAATATATATCGGGTGAGCCTAAAAATTTGGAGCCCGACAAGCACGATGAGGTGAAGTGGTTTCCGCTCGATAAACTTCCTCCTCACCTTGCCGCCTATACCAAGAACTCTATTGAGGTATATTTAAAAACTGTACACCAGTAAATTTAAAATTATGCATAGCAGCAAATGGATTGTGGGAGTTCTTACAGGACTCATATTTTTTGGTTTCGGTGGCGTTGTTCTTGCACAAGATAGTGTCACGGAGGCCAATGTGATTGTGAAGAGTGGCACCAGTCTCGACGTAATTCTGCAGCACACCAAAAAGAAGAAAAACGTGAATGATCAGGCGTATGCCATGAAAAAATACACCGAACCGATGGTGAAAAATGCCAAAGGCATTAACATCAGCAATAAGTACGCTATCAATAATTTTATTGTCTATGGCACCTTGAGTACCCATGCGTTTTTGGCTCAAGAAAGATTCGATTTAGTGAAAGGATACAATACAAAATACAAAAAATTGCCTATTACTCAAAATGAGTGGACTACCTTGTTAAATATTGTTCCTAAGTGCGTCGATAATTCTCAGTGTAAAGAAATTTGTGAAGGGTGCGAGAAGGGAAAGCAACTATGTGTGCAACCCAAAGGGGTATGCGTCACATGTATTGCTAATATGGATTGTCACGATGACTATGAATGCATACATAACCCTGACGTCTACCATAGTACATGCAATAAGAAAGATTTACGTGCCACCAGTCCTACCTGGCTTTTGCCTGTTGATAATAAACTTATCGTAAGTAAGAAATGCAGTTCCATGGATTGCCTTATTGCATTGGCACGATCGTGTAAAAAGGGCGAATTGGTATATAGCTCTACCACGCCGTTTCCTTTTGGTGATGGCATGAAAGTGAACAGCAAAACCCATTACAAGATACAGGGAAAAAACAGTAGTGGTGTGTGTATATTTACCCAACAATCACGGGGAGGAGCTGTTATCGTTACCTCACAAGAACGACAAAAATTAATGAAACAGGGCACTCCAGCACCAGAGATTGATGCGCAATTAAAGGCTATGACGGCATCCATGAATAATCCTGACTACCTTAAAGTTGTTGCAACGTGCACGGGGACGAGTAAGAATGTAGCCACTTATTTTGGAAACATACAACAAGGAGGCACGAGTACTGATTGTACCAGCAGCCTTGGATCCAACGAAGCACATTGTAGGTACGAGCCCAATATATCTTGTGTCGCGAGGAGTCCACAGTAATGTATGAAGAACATCATACCCATTTCTGCATTTTGGGGAAGAATGTTCCAGATTGTTTTCGGTCTTTTATTCATGAGCTTTGGTTTTTTTGGTCTTTGGCGTGATTATCAATCTACGCAGTATTACACTGCCAAAGCTACTGGAATGGTTGCAGGCGAAACGGTGCGTAACTATGCTGGGGAGATTAACAACAGAGTTACGTACAACTATGATACCCTAATAAGGTTTACCACCCAAGAAGGCAAGCCCATTAAGTTTTACGATCATCAATATGAGCATAATCCATTTTTTGTTGTTGATCAGCAAGTACCGGTACTGTATGATCCGCGCAATCCCCAGAATGCTGAACTGGAAGGTACCAAAAAATCTGCTCGCACGGGTGCGATCGTTACGCTTGTGGTTGGATTACTTTTTTTTGGCATCGCATTGATGAGGTTGTGGCGTGATTGGCGTAAGCGCAGCACCATTGCCTGGCTTATCAAGAATGGAGACGTGATTCAGACCGACTATGTGGACATGATGCCTTCTCAGCATGGGATTTGGATTACTTCTCAATGGCAAGATCCTGGTACGGGTATCATGCGCACCTTTATAAGCGCTCCGATTAATTTTCCTCCCCTAAGTGCCTTTATTACCGCTTGGATGAGCGATAAGCAAAGCACCCATGAGGCCATGCCCGCAGCGTCCACTCCAGAAGGCTTCCGTTCTCGGCTGCTTTCTTATTTGCCACCTTCACAAAAGATTGCCGTGTACGTCGATCCTCATGACCCCACCCGGTACTACATGGATACGTCATTTTTTCCATTACCAAAGTAGATGTTTACTCAATCACCACCTTGGTTTCAAGGTCGGCGAATATATACCGTGTTTTTTCATGTATGATTTCCCTTAACACTCCTGTACCAGAAAAATATTTTTTTAGGATTATCCCTTTTGCGTTTGTGTGGAATCACTACGCAGGCACTATTGGGCGCGCATTGCTTGCCTTACACCAAAAACCAGTGTTTGCTCCTGGGGATTCTTTTTATACTCATGCAGGTAATGTAAAGCCCAGAGAAACATTGGGCGAGAAACTTCAGCATGCATTAAAGGAAGCTTTTGGTATCGAAGTGTATGCGGTGGCGGGTATTCGTGATGATGGAGTAGGTAAAGATCGTACTGGTGCTGCTATTCCGCGTGTGGCTGTGGATGTCCAACTATCATTTTTTTCTTGCACGAATCGGCGCACGGGTGATTTTTTTATGAGTTGGGTACCACCTGATGAACCGCTGGCGCCCGAAAGTGTTCCTTTCGTGATGCCTGAATTTGAAAAAAACAATGCGCAGCTCCATGAGCTTTTGCGTACTCTTGATACAAGTGTTGCGCCTTTGGATTATTCCTCCGCATCGTTAGAGCGCCTTGAACATGTTGCCACTCCACTGAATACCAAACTTACTTCAGTGCTTTTGGGCCCTGCTATTGTGTATATGGGCAGTATGCTGGTGGGGTATATTTTTAAACACTATAGCGGCAAGCTCCATGCGGCGCAGTATCCATGGGTAAGGGTGCAAAATTCACAAGGACGCTGTTATATTCTTCGGCCGTTTGTGAAAGCACAGAAACGTTTAAAGCGTGGTGCGGATGATTCATTGGTGCATTACGGGGAATTACTCCAAAAAATTCTATGAGCATAAGTATTACATGGCATGCATTTTCCGAACATCGTGCCGATACTATATGGGACACATTCTTTCAGTTTCGTGCACCACAGAATGCGTCGGCGCAAGAACAGTACAATTCATTTTTGGCATATTGTGCTCAATGGAAACAGGACGATGAGCGTTCTTTTAAGGATTATATTGTGGATCAAGGCAACATGTCGCAGGAAGCTTTAGAGCACGTGTTATTGCATTTCGATCTTGCCTTTGGCGCTCTATCTGTGGATATTGAGGATTCCAAGGAAGATGCAGAGCATGCGAAAGCATTATTTGTGCTTTTTATGCCAGAGATCTCTGATGATATGCTTGATAGGGTAGATCGTATTCCCACTAAAGATTACATCACGTTATCAGAACGCATTTCTTATCCCGCCATCTACGATGCCTTTGATGTGTTGCCTGAAGATGTGGCAGAAAAAATGGGCTTTCATGTGGCGAGCGCCCATGGGGTTGATGGTATTGATTTTTTTGTTGACGATCTTATTCATTTTTTCGAGGAAATCCAGCCAGTATTAGAGGATTTTAAGCAATCCCATAGCCGTTTGGTGATTACGAGCGATGATGAAACAGATGATGCGGTATTGCTGCAACGTGCTGCCGTGCATGCCAAAACATTTGTACAGGCATTTCCATTTTTTCAACATTTCTTAGAGGTAACCTAACATTTTTCTATGAGAGAAGAAAAATCAATCCCCGAAGCATTGGAAGATAATCCAGAGAACCGCCTCCAACAAGCGAAACAACTAATTAGATTTCTTTCTAAGAGCGGTATTCTTAGTAGAATCACTTCAGATCAAGATAAATCGGATTTTATACAACACTTAGAGCAACAAGAGGCTGAAGGTTTGCTTGAGAGAATAAATGGTATTATTCTTGGAATTCCAATAGCCCAAAGAGCTATTTATGAGTTTTCTGGGGCGGTTAATGTTGATCCTGAAAAGGGTAAAGAATATCGCCTCCCTGCCCACCCCTCAATGCAGCGGCACATTTTAAAGGAGATTGTGATCCCGGGTATTAAAAGTTTATCACCAGAAGATGCCCCAGAAGTATTGGCAACTGAGATAAATCTTCTACATATGTTCCAAGATGGAAATGGTCGTCTTGCCAGAATTGCGTATTTACTTACCAAGCCAGGATTGACCATTGATGGATCAGGGGCATGTTTAGAGCTCATGACAAAGCACCTTACTACAAGAGAAGGGGTTATGAATTTTGACCCAAGCTTTTTAGAGGAAGATTTTAGAAGGGCCATTTTCCATACATCTCACACTAAGAATCCTATAGTTTACTCTGTGTCAGAGGTTACCCATATACCAGAAGACATTGCTGATTTTGATATTGCTCATGACCCGGAATATAATGGCTTGTCGCCTCGAGAGAGTAAGATGATGCAAGTAAAGCACCGCTATGCTATAGAGCCCTTTGATACTCTCATTGCTCTTAGGGAAACTCTATTTTTAAGGAGAAAAAATGTGATGGATTTTTTAGTTCCAGGCACAGAAAATGGATCTTATGCCATTGATTGCAAAAAACTGATTGATTCTATGCGGGACGAAGAGGATTTTGAATGCCTCTCATTAGGATTTGATTTTCCTAAAAAAATGAGAGCCCAAATGGTAATAGAGATTTATAGGTACCCTGACAGATTTCCTAGTAGAATTTCCGGTGTTAATTTGAAAGGATATTTTCAGCAGAAAGTTAAAAGTAATGCTTCTCGATCTCTTCCGTGATGGGCCGTTACTCTGCAATCACCACCTTGGTGCCTTCCTCGGCAAAGTTATACAGCGTTTCCATATCTTCATAGCGTACATTCACGCAGCCGGCACTGCGGCGCTTGCCAAATTCGTTATGCCAGTAGGCACCATGGATATAGTAATTAAACCCTTTGCCGGCTTTAAACACTAAATTCCATTTGGTGTTGGGGTAATCGTACTTTCTGCCCAAGAGTGTGCCTTTATAATGCACCACCGGGCGTTTTTTAAGGATAGAAAAATTTCCCATGGGTGTAGGGGTTTGTTTGAGGCCTGTTGATACTACCACTTCCTCCAATTTTTTGCCGTCGAAAAAATACCGTAGTTTTTGGTCCTTAATGCTCACGCGGATGAGCTTTTCTTTTTTTGTGGGTTCGCTGCTCAATGGGTCATAGCCCTTTTGTACCTCTGTGCCATCCGTATGCCCATCGCCGTCGGTATCAGGATTATTCACATCAGTGCCAAGCGCAACTTCCCATGCATCAGGCAGGCCGTCGTTATCGGTATCTGGTTTACTTACCGCATGTGCAAACATGGCATTGCTTGTGGCAAGCACGCTCGCGAGTACTCCTACAGCTATGATACTGCGCCATTGTTGCATAAAATTATCTTTGCTAGACTCAGCATATATTAGCATACTTATATGAATATGCCGACACGAGCAGAACAACTATGTGCTTTCTTTCCACTCCTATTACCCACGGTGCAAAAACTGAATAGTGCGGGTATTACTTATGCTATTGGGGGAAGCGCCTGTTTGTTTGTGCTAGGGAATCATCGCACACCAGGGGATGTGGATATTCAAGTACCCGACGACATGCATGATGCTGCGGATGCCGCCTTCGGCATTACTTCGTATTGGTACCAGAGTGCACAAGAGCATGTGCGTAATTCAAATCCCCATGGAGACCATGCCCTGCAATTTACGAGCGCTTTAACCATTACGGTTGAAGGGAAACAATATCACCTTGCCTTAGATGAAAATATGCTAACTCATGCGCTGGTGGCACAGGTGCAAGAAGAGCAACTACGATTCTTCCCTCCCGAAGATGTGCTGTTGGTGAAGGCATTGCTGCAACGCGGGCCCGAGGTGGAAAAGAATGACGTCGAGGACATTAAAAATTTTATAAAGATCTACCCCCAGCTTGATCGTACGTATCTTAAATCTCGTGTTCGCCTACTAGATGCCACGGAGCGCGTGAAGGGAGTATTAATATGAAAATCCATTCCGCGTATCTTGCACTAGTTATCCTGATTTTTATAGGCCTTGCTTGGTATTTTGCAAAGCCTCAATTACCCATTCCTCAAACTCCGCAGAAGCCCTCACCAATTCCTGAAGAACAATTTGTTGCACCTATGGACGGTGCCTTGACGCGTATTACCAAAAAACCCTTTGGTATATATATCACGCCGAAGAATTCACCGGTACAGCCCGAGCGATTCACTGGGTATCATGCAGGTGTAGATTTTGAGACCACCGCAGAAGAGCAAGAACAAGACGTTCAGGTATATGCCATATGTACCGGGCCACTTTTGCTGGCGCGCGTTGCCACAGGGTACGGAGGCGTTGCGGTGCAAGGCTGCTCGGCTCAAAATGTTACCGTGGTGTATGGGCATGTAAAGCTTGCGAGTATTCCCAACGTGGGCACAATGCTTAAGGCCGGTGATACAGTGGGCCTTTTAGGCAAAGCTTATAGTTCAGAAACTAGTGGTGAGCGTAAACATTTACACCTAGGTATTCATCGCGGCAGTGCGGTAAACCTTCGTGGGTATGTGCGAACCAAAGAAGAATTAAGCGCGTGGATGGATATTAAGGAGTTTTTGAAGTGATATCTATTTCCCAAAATTGCGGGTACGCGCGGTGTACCATGCAAGGGCGACATCTAAGTCTTGCTCGGTAAAGGCGGGCCATAAGGTGGGCGTAAAGTAGAGTTCGCTGTATACGCTTTGCCACATAAGAAAGTTAGAAAGCCGTTGTTCACCGCTAGTACGGATAATCAAATCGGGATCGGGAATACCGGCAGTATACAGGTGTTGTGAGATAAGTTTTTCAATGAGCGCGGCTTGAAGGGATCCTTCGACTCGCTTCACTCGCTCAGGATGACACAAGAAGATAATGATCTGCTTCACCGCTTCCACAATTTCTTGCCTTCCGCCGTAATTAATTGCAATATTCAGAGTTCCTTTGGTATTGTCTTTCGTTTTCTCTTCCGCTGCGTGAATTGCCTTTTGTAAGGCAGGCGCCAGTTCATCCTTTTTTCCAATCACGCGCACGCGAACTCCTTTTGCATGTAAATCGTTTAAATCTTTAGTGAGCGCAAGTTTAATCAAGCGCATTAAATAGGCAACTTCTTCTTTGCTTCTGTTCCAGTTTTCTGTGGAAAAGGCATATACGGTAAGTATGGGCACACCTCGATCCAGTATCCACTGCATTACTTGCTTCATTTTTTCATAGCCTTTTTTATGGCCCAGCAAGGTGGGCAGGCCTTTTGCTTTTGCCCAGCGCCTATTGCCATCCATAATAATGCCAATATGAGTAGGGAGATTGTTCATATATTGTAACTTACTGTTTGATCCTATAGTATGAAAGAAAGCCTGTAAATACTTGTATGAAAACATTTTTTCAAAACTGGTGGCGTACGGGGGCGGCGGTGCTGGGCATTCTGGCTATTACTGCCCTAGTGGAGTTGGTGATGGGACGCATTTTTTTGTGTAAGTGTGGTGATATTTTGCCCTGGTATAATTATACCAATGGCCCTGGTAATTCACAGCATTTGGCAGATTGGTATACATTCTCGCATATTATTCATGGGTTTTTATTTTATGGATTTTTGCATGTGGTGGCGCGCAAGTTGCCCGTACGCACGCGGTTTATTCTGGCCCTCCTAATGGAAGCTGCATGGGAGGTGTTTGAAAATACCCCATTTACCATTAACCGTTATCGCGCTGCCACCATTGCCTTGGATTATGATGGCGACAGTGTGATCAATTCGTTATTTGATATTTTATTTGCCGGCCTTGGGTTTGTTCTTGCATTCCGTTGGCCAGTATGGGCCTCGGTGGTGTTTATTGTCGCTGCAGAGTTGATGGTAGGTTATTTAGTACGCGACAATTTAACCCTCAATATCATTATGCTGCTGTACCCACTTCAGGCCATAAAAAACTGGCAAGCAGGCATTAGCCCTATTCCGCATGCGCCACCAGACCTCTAAAGATATACGAGTCTTTTATGACACCAGAAAGAGAAACAAAGTCTCCCGAAGCGTATCTTGGTATCATTCGAACCGCCATTTTTAATATTGAAGCAGGTATTGCAGATGAGCAAGCAGCCACCCAGCAACCTTGGCTTTCTTGTTTTACCACCCAGTCAAGTGCTATTAGGATGTATCTTGATTTAGCGCATGTATGCGCTGCACGAGGCTTGAGCGAAGAAGTGTACCAAGCTGCATCTGCGCAATTAAAAAAAGTTGAAAGAAAAGTGCGTGAACTTCGCCTTCCTTTCGAAAGGGGCGAGGATGTAGAGATTCCCGCTGAGCTGAAGGTTCAACTTATTGCAGATCTTGATATTCGGCAATTTTTACCATAGCCTCTGTGATTGATATATATGGACCGTAATTTGGCACTTGAATTTGTACGGGTTACCGAAGCTGCGGCGATTGCGGCCGCACGCTGGGTGGGCAAGGGCGATAAGAACGCTGCTGATGGCGCGGCGGTGGAAGCCATGCGCAGCCGTTTTAATTTTGTAGACTTTGCAGGGGAAGTGGTAATAGGTGAGGGCACCAAAGACCAGGCGCCAGAATTATATATTGGGGAAAAACTGGGCACGGGCAAGGGGCCGGCATTAGATATTGCGGTTGATCCTTTAGAGTGCACCGATAGCGTGGCGTATGGCAGGCCAAATGCTATCAGCGTCATTGCGAGTGGTAGTAAAGGAAGTTTATTCCACGCACCCGATACGTATATGGATAAAATTGCGTGCGGCGCCCGTGCCAAAGGTGCAATTGATCTTGATGCAAGTGTGCAGGAGAATATTAATAATGTTGCTGCTCGTTTACAAAAAGAGGTGAGCAAGATCACAGTACTTGTGCTCGACCGCCCGCGGCATGAAAAACTTATTCAGGAGATTCGAGTTTCAGGTGCACGCGTACGCCTGATTACGGATGGCGATGTAGCTGGCGCGATTGCGCCGTGTTTGCCTAATTCGGGCATTGATATGCTGATGGGAGTGGGTGCAAGTGCTGAAGGAGTTCTCGCTGCGGTGGCAGTTAAATGTTTAGGCGGGGATTTACAGTGTAGGCTTGCGCCACCCAATGCCGAGCATATGGCGCGCGTGAGGGATATGGGCATTACCGACATCAATAAAAAGCTCACACTGGAAGATTTAGCAAAGGGGAGTGATCTTACCTTTACAGCCACGGGGGTGCTTGAAGGACCACTCCTAAAAGGAGTACAATGGGGCATGGGCCATATCACCACGCATTCGGTGGTGATGCGGGTGAAGACCGGCACCGTGAGGTTTTTAGAAACGATGCATAGGGTATGACCATTATGTCATTCCAGCGAAAGCCGGAATCCAGATACGTATTAATCTGGATCCCGATTTTCATCGGGATGACAGAAAGAATAATCTAATATCCAATAGTATGTCCACAACATATTCAAAAATTCAGCAACTTCTAGGTAGTGAAGCTGAAAGTTTATTAGGCTTTAATGCGCCTAAGATTTCAAAAGAAAAATTGCAGGTTCCTGGGCCGCGATTTATTGATAATGTGTTTGGCGCTTCAGACCGGTCGCTGCAGGTAATCAAGAACTTAAAAAAGCTGCGTGATCATGGCAGGCTTAAGGGCACGGGCTATGTGAGCATTTTACCGGTTGATCAAGGCATTGAACATTCGGCCGGCGCAAGCTTTGCAAAGAACTCTGATTATTTCGACCCGGAGAATATCGTAAAACTCGCGGTAGAAGGCGGGTGCAATGCGGTGGCTTCAAGCGTGGGGGTGCTAGGCATGATGAGCAAAGCGTATGCGGGTAAAATTCCTTTCATCGTGAAACTCAATCATAATGATTTATTCAGATACCCCAATGAGTATGATCAAACAATGTTTGGCACGGTACAACAGGCGTACGATATGGGGGCTGTAGGAGTAGGCGCTACGATCTATTTTGGTTCACAGGAAAGCAGGCGCCAAATACCCGAAGTTGCCGCGGCGTTTGCTGAAGCGCATCGTAAGGGTATGTTTGCTATTTTGTGGTGCTATATCCGCAATAGTGCGTTTAAAATCGATGGTGTGGATTACCATGATGCTGCAGACCTTACCGGGCAGGGGAACTACCTTGGTGCAACTTTGGGGGCCGATATTGTAAAGCAAAAATTGCCCACGAAAAATGGCGGGTATATGGCGCTCAATAAGGGCGAGAAAAAATTTGGTAAATTTAGTGCGGAAATGTACACCAGTCTGTGTAGCGATCACCCCATAGACTTGTGCCGGTATCAAGTGGCTAATGGCTTTATGGGCCGCGTGGGGCTCATCAACTCTGGGGGCGAAAGTAATGGCACAAGCGACGTGGCCGACGCGGTACGTATGGCCGTGATTAATAAACGTGCCGGCGGTATGGGATTAATTATCGGGCGTAAGTCATTTCAAAAACCTTTGAGCGAAGGCGTCGCGTTACTAAACGCCGTGCAAGATGTGTATTTATGCGATGAAGTTACGGTGGCATGAATTGGAAGCTGCGGAATGTCTGATTTCGGTATTCTCCTTGTCCGACACGCATAATTTCTTACTAGAAATTTGCTCTGACTCATGCCGTCGCATTCCGTAAGGTCGGCCAAGAAGAATACCTCACGACATTTCGCAGCTAAAATTATTTTTAATATGGCATCACCAGAAGTACTTGTTGTAATGCATAAATTCCTTTTTTAAAATGTTGTGCCCGTCCGCGGTGGTGACCGAGGACGGGCGGTTAGGGTGGCTTCTTGCGTGCTTCGTCACGCAGGGCGGTGATGACGCCACACAGAATGGCGATCGGCGTCACGAACAGGAAGTACAAAATCGCCACCGCGATTTCGTACGGGTTCGCGGGCAGTGGCCCCTTAGGCGGCGGGCGGGGAGTGGGCATGGGGCACTCCCTACACAGTACGGGGTGCAGGTTCAGGAAGGACCACTCCCTTGCCCGTAACCTGGCCATGGAAGATGGTTCCGTCGAAAAGACCTACAAGGGCGGTACGGCCGTCTGGTTCGATCTGCAGATTCGCCCATTTTTGGAAACTCAGCGGATAATCGTCGTAGACTCGTATTCCACCGCTTTCCGCATTGAGTTTCTGGATGATTGGCCTGCGATCAATGGGTCCAATGTCGTCCCAGTGCGCCTGGGCTTTCTGTGCCCTCTGCTCCATAGTCATTTTCATCCCTCGTTCTCCTTATAGCTTGTGGTTTCCTGCCAAAAAGCCTTCTCCTCCTTCCGCAGAGTATAGCGCTCTAGGTTTTTTTTGTGAAGTGTGGTATAATTGGGCCAATTCGCATACCTAGTATGGTGCAAGCTACACTACAAGATGAAATATTAGTAAAATTTCCTGATGGTAGTTTCAAAATATTGCAAGGCGGCGTATTTCATGACCAACCAAGCACTAAGGTAAGCACTTCTCCTGCTTCTCCCTCCACACCTGATCAGAATTCCATCAACGCTGAGCAGATTTTACGTACCTCAGGAATAGCAGTCGATACTGCATTGCGCAATCGCGCATTGATGGTGATTGTCTCCTGCCTTAAAGGGCTACGGACCCGTTTGCAGGCCAAAGATGCGTTTACTAAACCCGCTACCGAAGGTGGCTTGGGATTTAGTGCTGATCAGACTGAAAGTGTATTAAAAATCATCAAAGAAAAGTTAAATCCTGCTACGCCCGACCCTGCTTCGTTGCCCGCGGCGGTAATTAAAATGGTAGCGCCACCCACGAATCTTCCTATTATTATTACTCCTCCTCCTCAACTTCCTGCAATTACACCCCCACCTCCCTTAAGCATTAAGCAAAGCACCGCACGCCCCATAGAAGCACCCAAGGCACGTTTTGTGATGGATGTGCGCCCGCCCATCAAATTAGTAAGCCCTGCAGAAGAATTGGCGTTTTCTTTAGTGGATTTCCGAAGGATATCGAGTAATCCGTACGAGGCAATTGCCCGCATTCAGGAAAAAATTACCACCTTGGGGCAACAGTCACTTGCTACCAAGTTAGATGGCATTGCTTCGTGGCAACAAAGTGAAGTAGTGCGTACCTATGCCGCAATTGTGGAGGAAAGTATGGGCACGCATGTGCCGTATGAAGATGCTATTGCGAAGCAAAAACAACAAGGCGCGCCTACCTTAAGCAAAGAAGAGTTTTTGGCGGTGATTGAGCTGAATAAACGCCTTAGATTTTAAACACGTCGCAATGAGAGAATTCAATGTTCCTCAATTCATCGATGTAGAAGACCGCATTATTGGCCCTATTACTGTGCGGCAGTTTATTACCTTGCTCGTGGGGGGCGGTTTGCTTGTGGTAGCATACCGATTAGTGACCTTCAATGTATTTTTGCTCCTTGCGTTTTTCATTACGGTGCTTGCGGTGGTATTTGCGTTTGTAAAAATTAATGGGCAAGGGTTTCATTTATTTCTTATTAATTTTTTAGTCACCCTGGGCCGCCCGCGTATACGCGTATGGAGTAAAGAATATACACCCTCTGTGGCGGCACCTGCAAAACGCGAAGAGCCACGCCCCTTGCCCCGCCGCGCTTTGCCCACTGGTTCTAAGATTTCTGAACTTGCACTTATGGTAGACACCGGAGGAGCGTATACTGGAGAAGGTGGAGAGAATGTTGAGGAGATGCAAGAACTTTCATAATATGGCAGTTAAACGCCCCAGCACGCAACAATATTTAGACATTGCCGAGATTCGCAATGATACGGTGGTCTTACAAGACGGATCCCTGCGTTCGGTATTGCTGGTTTCGAGCCTTAACTTTTCTTTAAAAAGTGAGGCCGAACAAGAAGCGCTTATTGGGGCCTATGCGAGTTTTTTAAACACGCTTGATTTTCCTTTGCAGATTGTGATTCAGTCGCGGCGGCTGCATATTGAAGGGTATTTAGACAAATTGCGCCGTTCCGAGCAAGACCAAACCAATGATTTACTGCGCAATCAAATTGCGGATTACCGTGACTTTGTAGGCGAGTTGGTGAAGCTTGCCGATATTATGAGTAAGCGCTTTTATGTTATTGTGCCTTATGACCCCTTAGGCGACACCAAAAAAAGTGTGTGGACGCGTATTAAGTTACTGTTTGCTCCTACTACCACCTTGCAACTGGAAGAAAAAAAGTTTCAGCAACGCCGTGACGATTTATACCGCCGCATTGGCCTGGTGATGCAAGGATTGCGTGGTATGGGGTTGAATGCCGCTATTCTTACCACGCCCAATTTAATAGAACTATTTTATGAAACATATAACCCGGCCGAATCCTCATCGCAAAAAATAAGTGATCTTCAAAAAATTACGGTTGAATAATATCACCTATGGCCTTACTTTCACGATTTAGAAAAACTCAAGAAGCAGAACTTCCGCCCGTAGCGTTACCCCTCACGCGGAAGGAAGAAATGGAAACCCTGAAAACCCAGGAGATTTTTGAACGGGGTACGTTTCGTATTAAAGACCTTATTGCGCCCTCTGCATTTGAAGTAAAGCCCGACTTGGTGCGGTTAGGCGACCGGTTTGTGCGCACGGTATTTGTGGTTACTTACCCACGCTATATGAGCGTAGGGTGGTTTGCGCCCATTATTAATTTTCCCGCACCTTTAGACATTGCCATGTATTTTTACCCCATTTCCTCGGCCCTCATTTTGAAACAATTGCAAAAAAAGGTGGGCGTGGTAGAGGCGCAAATTAATGCCGATCGTGAAAAGGGTATGCCGCGCGACCCCATACAAGAAACAGCACTGCGCGATATTGAAAGTTTGCGCAATAGCCTTACCCAAGGCACAGAAAAGTTTTTTCAATTTGCTTTGTATGTCACCGTGTATGCAAAAACCAAAGAAGAGCTCGATAGTCTCACGGAAAAGGTAGAGCTGATGTTAAACTCGCGGCTTATTTATAGCCGGCGCGCGTTGTACCAAACCGAGCAAGGGTTTACCAGTACCTTGCCGTTGGCCAAAGACGAGCTTTTGGTGTCGTTTAACATGAATTCCAGCCCTTGTGCGTCCAGCTTTCCATTTATATCTGCTGATTTATCTTCAGATGATGGTATTTTATACGGCGTGAACAGGCACAATAATAGTTTGGTGATTTTTGACCGGTTTAGTTTGCCCAACGCCAATAGCGTAAGCTTTGCCACCTCGGGCGCCGGCAAAAGCTATGCGGTAAAGTTGGAAGTGTTACGAAGTTTGATGATGGGGACCAATGTGATTGTCATAGACCCCGAGCGTGAGTATAAGCATTTGTCAGACGCGGTAGGGGGTTCGTATATTAATATATCGCTGGTATCCGAAAGTAAAATTAACCCATTCGATTTGCCGCGGCCCGTAGGTGAAGTGAAAACAGGCGACGTGATACGTTCGGCCGTGATTGTGTTAAAAGGCCTCATACGCCTTATGGTGGGCAATCTTACTTCTACTGAGGACGCCATGGTAGACCGTGCGTTATTGGAAACCTATGCGCGTAAAGATATTACTGCCGATAGTGACCTTACCAAAGTAGAACCGCCGCTTATGGAAGATTTTGAGGCCGTACTGCAGGGTATGCAAGGGGGCGAAGATTTGGTGACGCGCTTGCGCAAGTATACCAAGGGTACGTTCTCGGGGTTGTTTAATAGTCCCACCAATGTGGACGTGCGCAACCCTTTGGTGATTTTCTCGGTGCGTGATTTGGAAGACGAGCTGCGCCCCATGGCCATTTACAATATTATTAATTATATTTGGAACATGGTGCGAAGCGAGGTGCGCAAACGCATTTTGGTAATTGATGAGGCATGGTGGCTGATGCAGCATGAAGACTCGGCTAAATTTATTTATGCCCTTGCCAAACGTTGCCGCAAATATTATTTAGGGCTTACCACAGTTACGCAAGACGTCGGTGACTTTTTAGGTTCGCAATATGGGCAAGCCGTGCTGAACAATTCCTCTATGCAATTACTGTTGCGGCAATCACCCGCTGCTATAGATTTGGTGGCAAAAACATTTTCTCTTACCGAAGGGGAGCGGTATTTGCTTTTGGAAAGCGGGGTAGGGGAAGGCATATTTTTTGCCGGAGCCAAGCACGCGGCTATTAAAATTGTGGCAAGTTATTCAGAAGATCAGCTGATTACCTCTGACCCGCGGCAATTGTTACAGATTGAAGAAGCTAAGAAAGAGTTTGAAGAAGCACAGCAATAATTTATGTCTCAAGGTATTAAAATTATCATGTTAATTGTTGCGGGTGTTATTGCGGTGGGCCTTATTGTGGTCTATATTGTGCCTCGTTCGCCGACGCCTGAATCCGTTTTAGAGAATGTGGTTCCCCCTGCAGGGGGAACTCCCTCTCCAAGGTCTCACCTTGCAGAGCAAGGTGAGACCTTGTTCAAGGATTCCCCGATTCCTGCCCCTTCTCCCCTTACCCAAGCCGATACTACTCAGGCACAACTTACTGCCGCTTCGCGTTCCTTTGCAGAGCGGTATGGCACATTTTCCAGCGACGCTGATTTTAGTAATATTACTGATTTATATGGCGTAATGAGTTTGGCATTTTTGGCACGCAGTGAGGCCTATGTACAAAAAGCACAAAACTCTCGTAAGCCCAATGAGCCGGTAGCTATTACTACTACCACCGTACTTACAGTGCAAGTTTTTGATATGCCCTTTGGGGTAATTACGGGGAGCGCTACGGTAAATACACAGCGCTCTCAAATAAAAGGCAGTGACGCGCCCAAAACATGGTATCAATACTTGAACTTGAGTTTTGTGAAAGAAGAGGGTGCGTGGAAGGTGGATAGTGCGGTGTGGAAATAGCACGATTTTTTCTTGACCTTCTTTTCCCTATTGAATGTCTTGGCTGTGGCAAAGAAGAAACTTTTTTATGCAATATCTGCGCTTCGGGCGTGTTACCACCCGAAGCGCTTTGTGTATTTTGTGGCGTGAAATCTACCAGTGATAAACCGTGTGTTGCATGTGCTAAGCACCATGCACTCGATCGTGTAATCGTAGCTGCTGACTATAATGATAGTCTTGTTCGCAAGGCCATTCATGCGCTGAAGTACCAGGGTGTGAAGGGCTTAGCAGGGCCGTTAGGGCAATTATTAGTTAAGATAATTTCGCAAGATGTCATTCCCGCGAAAGCGGGAATCCAGGCCCGCATTAACCCGCAGGGTTTAACTTTTGGAGGTTTAACCTCTAAAAATTTAGAGGTTAAACCTCCAAATATTGAATTTCTCGTTATCCCTCTCCCTCTTCATTCTCGCCGCCTCAAAACCCGCGGTTACAATCAGGCCAAGTTATTGGCACACAGTGTAGCCCAAGCACTCGGTGTGCCACTTTGTATCGATCTATTGGTGCGCGTCCGTGATACTTCTCAACAAGTAGGGCTCACCGGCGAAGAGCGGCGAGCAAATCTTCAAAATGCATTTTCCTTAACAAGGTCTCACCTTGCTCTGCAAGGTGAGACCTTGAAGGGGAGCACCATTCTCCTTATTGACGACGTCACCACTACCGGCACCACCTTGGATGAAGCAGCAAAAGTTTTAAAACATGCTGGCGCTAAGGCCGTATGGGGCCTTGTGGTGGCAAGGGGATGAAGAGCTAGTGAAATAGTGAGAATAGTGAAGTAGTGCAATAGGTCATCTGATCGGGCAGGCCCGTATTAAATCTGTGTAATCTCTTTAATAAAAAAAGAGGCGGGACCATGGATAGAGCTCAGGGTGAGTGAAGCTCTGCTTTGGGTCCCGCGCTTGAGAGGGTTTCTGGTATTGTGTAGTAGGGTCATTCGACCCCACGTAATCATTTTAGTGGGGGCGCCCGGATCCTCCGATCCAGGCGCCCCCGAGTTGGTCAGGAAGGGGGGGTTGCGGCTAGGGCAGACAGAACCACATGAGGTGCCCGTTCCTTGACGGGGTCCCCATCAAGGCCAGGGCGGCTGCCCTTTCCTTCAGTGCCGCACTCTCGTCGCGGAACGCTTGAGACGAAACATGAGTAGTTGTGACAGTGATGCCACAACCTTCCATGAGCCGTTCAAGCTCCCGCACCTCTCGTTTGAGGTGGCGTCCCTCTTCTCTCACCAGGACATCCACCTCTCGTCCGGAGAGGCCACCCTTCTTCCTCATAGACACCCCTAGATTTTTTTTCCCCTAGCGCGATGCCAACTTTTGCGTGGCATGGGCCACTCGCGCCTCCGTGGCCTTGCCACGAGGTGAGTAACGCCCCTCCAGGCGCCACTCTTTTTAATGCTGAACCCTCCTAGCACATACGCGCGTGTGCACAACGCGCTTCCTTCATGTCCACCACATTCCACCTAGAAAGGAAGCCAGCATACACTCTTGTAAAAAATGTCGGCTGGCTTCATTTCTGTGTGAAAAAAGTATTGTGGGAAGGGGCAACAACAAGCTGCGTGCGTTGTGCTGCCCCTTCCCTCGGAAGGTAAGAAGGCTAAGTTGGCACCAAACCTTCTTACTCCCGACACGGTTTCGTGATTCTCCTTGCCCCTGGTGCTGGGTGATCCATCGAGACGCCCCTGCGCGCCTCGTAATCACCCAGCCCCACCGCGGTGAGGGAGGCGTCCGGGGTGGAACCGGCGCCTTGGGATAAGGAGAGTGTCTGGTCTTGTAAGAGTCGGGCAGGGGAGGCCTTGCAGCCTCCCCTGCCACTCAGGAGAGGGAGGGGGAAACTCTCACAAAAAAGAACACCAAATTTGATATGCTTTTTTGTGAGAATTGGGTATGGCAGTATTCTACATGATTATATTATTTTGTCAAATTTTGCAATTTCTCAGTAAAAATCTGCTCCCGTGAGCCCCATCATACGACGGGGTCTTCGCTTCGCTACGAGAATCGCCCGGTCGACCCAGTAGGTCATTCTGCTGAATGACTTGCGTTCTGCTTGCCCCGCACAGATATCTGCACCCATGAGGAATCGAACCTCAATCACATCCTTCGCAGGGATGTACTCTATCCGTTGAGCTATGGGTGCAGATATCTGTGCGGGGTCCGTTGACCCCTACCATTTTAAGATGCGCGATAAGGCATCGACATTACTTTCTTCTTGTTTGGTTAAATCTTCAGGCACATACTTCAGCAGAAGTTCACGAAGTTGCACAGGGTTTTGCTGCTCGAGCGGTATGGAAATTTGGGGCATTAAAAAGCGAGAGGTCGCAAGGTAGAGTTTTTTAACCTCGGGCGGCTGGTAAATAATCCAGAACTTGGTGATATCTTTCCATGGAATGTTTTGGTTTGCAAGTTTAATCCCGCCGCTGGTAATGGTAAGAGTTATTTTTTTAGGGCTTCGCTGATGCTGTAAAAAAAGCATGAGCGCCATCATCACCACAATGAGGGCAAACAAAAAGTTGCGGGTGTAAAACGCATACAGCAGCAACACCGCGCCCAGGAGTCCTGCCCCTATATACCAACCTTTCCCGCGGCTATATTGTGGGAACTCTAAGAAACTCCATGAAAACGACACCTTTGTTTTTGCCACAGTAGATATAGAAATTACATCGGAGAGTAGTGGACGATGTTAGAACCTATTGGCAGAACGCCACTACTTTGGTATTTATACCTAGCTTATCTCTAAACGAGGCAAAAATCAATTAAATGGGTTACCCCACCCTATTCCTCACTACATAATTATATAAACATGAGAGGACCGCGGAAGCTGGTGAGCCGCCGCGGTCCTTGTTTGTAGATCCTTGAGGTTGTACGGGGCTACGTAGCCTCGACAACCTTGCCAATGACCTTCTGCACCACAGGATGGTATCCTGCCTTCGCTCGAGCGAACACCTCCTTGGTCCACGCGCGAAGGTCAGGTTGTTGCATCAATGCCATGTACAGGGGCTTCAGATACTTGAGTCGTCCGTAGGTCGTGAGGAACTGCTCAAGCTGACCAAGATCCAGTGCCACGCGCGACATGAGCGCGAGCATGAACCACGCCCACTGAACCTCTGCGTTACCTCTGGTAGACAAGTGGAACCGTTCGTTGAGGGCGATGCATGCCTTCTCTGCATCGCGCGGAAGAGCCTCAAGGTAATAGGTCCAGGCACTGCCATCCCAGCCCGTCACCTCCTCTTCTGTAGGAACCACGGAAAGGGATGCCCTCTCGTTAAGGGAGATCAAGAGATCGGAATGGAGCTTGGGTGCATTGTCGGGAATACCCGGCTCATACACCCACTCCCATGCCCGCACCTTCTCGAGAACTCCAGGGAAGCTCGATGCCACGAATGCCAAGAAGGAGACGGTATTGATGCTCTTGAACTTGAAGGTATCGATGTACTTCAGAATGAAGGTATCGAAGTTATGGCGTCCCACCTCCCACTCGATCAACTGCAGGAGCAGTGCTCCCTTCATATAGGGGACGCGGCTGAAGACGTCGTCCGGATCGATACCCGCGAGATGAGTGCGCAGGCACGTCACCGCCGCAGGAAGAATGCCAAGGTCGTGCACCAGCTCCTTCCATAACAGAGCAGCCTGAATGGTCACTGTGTCAGCACCATAGAGCTTCTCGAGAATGCGCCACTCGACGTAGACCGTCCAGCTCTCGTTGAGCCAGAAGTCATCCCAGGTGGCGTTGGTGACGAGGTTGCCACTCCATCCATGAGCAAGTTCATGGATCACCACGTTTACCATGGACTTGTCGCCCGCCAGAATGGCGGGGGTAAGGAAGGTGAGTGTAGGGTTCTCCATGCCACCGTACGGGAAACTCTTTGGCATGATGAGGATATCGAACCTTCCCCACGGATACGGGCCGAAAAGTTCTTCTGCCGCCTTGATCATGCTCTCGACGCCGTCAAACTCCCTCGCAGCAGCTTCCACCACAGATGGCTCTGCCCAGACCCGTGAACGCGGCGAAAGATCGAGACTCTTCAGATCGCCCACGGCGATAGCCAGGAGGTAGGCGGGAATGGGTTTGTCCATTGCCCACGATTCAAACGCGACTCCCTTGTCTGAGTACTCCTGGCGTCCACCGTACGTACTCGCCGCCATGAGGCCGCGGAGTGCCAACGGCACGATGAGTTCTACTTTCACGGTAAAGCGAACACCAGGACTGTCTTGGCAGGGCACGAGGGAACGTGCATTGATGCATTCGCCCTGTGAGAAGAGAAACGGGTGGTTCTTGTCGGTCGTCTGTGCAGCGTCCAGCCACTGGAGTGCTGAAGCATTCGGGCTGGTGCGATACCGGATGCAGATGCTTGGTTGCTCGGAAGTAGAGCCAGAGGGAACTGTGACACTCAAGCACGCACCCAGGATCTTGTCGGGATTGTGCAGGGTGTACGCCAGCGAATTCCCAGCGCAATCTGCCATGTCAATAATCAGCAGACCGCGGGTATCGAGGTTAACCTGACCAGGACGGTCGAAGTACAGACGAGCCTCGCAGAAAAGAACATGTTCCCTGAAGTCTACCTTGACGCCCCACACAAGGTGTTGCATCCTGGGCTGTTCTTTCTGATAGTACGAGTGCGAGTCGGGCCGTGCGGACTTTTCAACGAACAGACGCATGAGTGAATCCTCAACTCTCTTTGCCTACGAAAAACCTTGCACATGCGCTGCGCAAGGGCGCCAGTACGGATATGGATCTTTTATCCCAAAAGAGTTACTAAGTCAAAGTTTTAAAACCCCAACTCAACAAGTAAGTGCAACAGCTAGTAAACCTAGGTTGAATCAGTTACCCCACCTTACTCCTCACCATTGTTTGTCTAAGGATAAAAAAACGGCCCCACTGCGAAGCAGGGCCTGGTGCCGACTATTTGACTTGGGAGATCCCTACCCTATAGGAATCAACCCCTCATCACAAAGAGACTGAACTAGATAGATGCCGTCCTCCATAGCGTCGATAGCCTGGGCAGGTACACCGTTGTACGTGGTCAGCATCCGCCACGCAGCGGTGTCAGCCACAGGAATCCATCCCTGCCTTTCACTGAACCCACGCCACCACTGTTTGCCGCAGCTGCACTCGAAGCAGCTTTCCGGGAAATCGCCGTTGGTGAGGTCCTTCCATGGGAATGGAGTTCTGAGTGAACTTGCAGAGAGGAGTGTACACACACAAAGTCCGCGATAGGGCACCATCTTCCCGGTAAAGCGGCGAGGCTCCTGGACAGCTTCACCGGTAAGAAGGAAGTGGTTCAGCTTCTCCCTGACGAAG
>CAYHRN010000008.1:0-21436 GCA_964359155.1 uncultured Gammaproteobacteria bacterium
GAGGCGAGTTGCTCCCTCCCCCCTTGCGGGGGAGGGTTGGGGAGAGGGGGTACCTAATTCCTGCCAGATCCATTCTGCCATAAAGGGCATGAACGGGGCGAGGAGCTTGGAAAGAGTATGGAGGACATAGTGGGTAGTACGTAGGGCAGAGGGGTCACTTGCTTTAAAACGGTCGCGGCTGCGGCGGATATACCAGGTAGAAAGATCGCCTACAAAATTTGCGATGGGGCGCGTGGCCTCTACTAAGTCGTACGCGTCCATAGCAGTCGTGGTGCTTTTGATAAGGCTGTGAAGGCGGGAGAGGATCCAGTGGTCGAGGGGGTGAGAAGAGGTAGTTGGTAGTTGGTAGTTGGTAGTTGGTAGGGAGGAGTACATTTTATAAAAACTCACCACATTGGTAAGGATCATGACTACTTTTTGGTATACTTCCTTCACGCCTTGTTCCGAAAATTGCAGCGACTCGGCTTTCATCACGGGTGAGGTTAAAAGATAGTACCGCAATGCATCGGCCCCATATTTTTCTATCACGGCCCCTGGATCAGGATAATTTTTTAAGTGCTTACTCATTTTTTGCCAGTCTTCAGCCAACACAATGCCATTCGCTATGACATTCTTAAAAGGAATAGTGTCTTCAAGCGCAGTTGCGGCCACCAGCATGTAGTAAAACCAACAACGGGTTTGGTCTACCCCTTCGGCCACAAAGTCTGCCGGCACCTTTACGCCCGATGCCCACGGCATCACCGCGCTTTCAAACCAACAATCCAGCACATCAGGGACACGATGCATAGTCCCAGGGCAGGCGGTACATTTAAAACTAATTTCATCCACAATATGTTTATGCAAGTCCTGCACTTTTTGGCCCGAAAGCTTTTCTAGCTCAACAATACTGCCCACCACCACCTGATTGCTGCATTTTTCGCATTGCCAAATGGGTATGACGCTTCCCCAAAAACGTTGGCGAGAAATGCCCCAATCTTGTGCGCCTTCGAGCCATTTGCCAAAACGGCCTTCTTGTATATGCGGGGGCACCCAGGCGATATCCTGGGCGAGCTGCAACATACGGGGCTTCAATTTAGTGACATTAATAAAGAGTGAACTTGTGGCGTAGTTTAAAAGCGGTGTGTCGCAGCGCCAGCAATGCGGGTAACTATGGGTATAGTCCTGTGAGGAGAAAAGCCGGCCGTGTTCTTTAAGCCAGGCGATTATTTTTTCGTCGGTGGCGCGTGGATCATCTGTAGGCTTCACATGCAACCCGGCAAACTCTTTCACTTCTGGTGTGAACATCCCTGAAAAATCTACATGTTGAATCCACGGTAATTCGTGTGCTTTCCCTAAAGCAAGGTCATCTGCGCCAAAGGCAGGTGCAATGTGCACTATACCTGTGCCTTCAGAGGTAGTCACAAAGTCAGCGGGGTAGATACGGAAGGTCCCCTCACCCGTACCCTCTCCCGCAAGGGGAGAGGGGTGGGCAAGATCGGCAAAATAAGGGAATAGTGGCTCGTAGGCTTTGCCCACTAAATCACTGCCTTTGAATTCGCGAAGGACAAGGTGCTTAACCTCCCCTTTATCCCCTCCTTCGTAAGGAGGGGAGGGGGGAGGTAGTATTTTCCCCATTGCGTCTTTTGCAAGAATATACTTCTTTTCGCTCACAGTAATTTCCACATAATTAATATCAGCACCCACGGCTAATGCCACATTGCCTGGCAAAGTCCATGGCGTGGTGGTCCAGGCCAAAAGGGAAGTAGCAGGATCGTCCACCAGGGGAAAGCTCACCACAGCAGAAATATCAGTGATGTCTTTATACCCTTGCGCTACTTCACTTTGGCTCAGAGTAGTTTCGCACCTAGGGCATATATGCATGGCCTTATGTCCTTGGTATATAAGGCCCTTGCGCCACATTTCCTTAAATGCCCACCATACTTTTTCCATGTAACTCACATCCATAGTTTGGTAAGGGGTATCCATGTCCACCCAGCGGCCCATGCGGGGAATAAACGCTTTCCAAAGATCGGCATAGCGCAACACTTTGCTGCGGCAGCGCTCATTAAATGCGGCCACACCCACCTTTTCTTCAATATCTTTTTTTGATTTACTCCCCAGTTCCTCCTCTACAATGTTTTCTATGGGTAATCCATGGCAATCCCACCCCCACCTTCGTGGCACATGGTAGCCCTGCATGGTTTTGTAGCGCGGCACGGCGTCTTTCATTAAGCTTGCCACAATATGACCATAATGCGGCGTGCCTGTGGCAAATGGGGGGCCATCGAAAAATACAAAATCACCCTTGGGTGAGGGTCTTTGAAGACTTTTTTGGAAGATGTGCTGTTCTTGCCAAAACTTCAAGATTTCTTCCTCGCGTTGCGGAGGGCTTTGCATAAAAATATCTCGACGTTCATTTGTAAGTATGGTATACTACCTAAGTGTATTTTACAAATAAATTCTTAGAAGCTAAAAAGCTAATAACTAATAAGCTTTAATTATATGGCCGACTTAGCCGACGATTTAAAAAAGAAGGTGCAAGGCATGGATAGTAAAATGAAAGACACGCTTCAGTGGAGCATTATCTACACTGCCGTGGTATCCGCAGTGGCGGGGCTTCTTACCCAGGCCTCGTTTTATTATATGAACCCTGCGGGGGGCCTGCTTCGCCAATATGGGAGCTATATGGGCATGGGGGGTGGCGTAGGGGTAATGGGTATGGTGAGTGCTGCAGTGAGCGGTTTGATTGGCGGCGCCATTAGTGGCCTTATTTTGGGCTTTATACTCGCCTACTGGTACCCGCAGATCATGAATTTACAGCGCAAATACCTCAAAGATTATCTTGATTCACTTTTTAAATTACTTTTTTACCCCTACGTAGTGTTTTCTCTTCTTGGTTTTCTTATGCGTATCGGTTCACCCATGGGTTTTAGCTTAGCGTCGCTCGTGACGCTCGTGGCTTCCATTGCCGTGTGCTATGTATACAGCAAAATGCTCGCTAAAAAGTTGGCCAAGTGGTATGCCTAATTAGCAATGATAGTATCGTATGGAACTTACCAAAGAGTATTTTGATAAACAATTTAAAACGCTCGACAAGCGTTTCGAGAAGATTGATCAGCGTTTTGATGGTATTGATCAACGTTTCGATGGTATCGATCAGCGTTTTGAGGTTGTGAATAAGCGTTTTGAGAAAATCGATCAACGTTTTGAGAAGATTGACAAGCAATTTGTCGCTATGAAGAGTTTTGTAAAAGAAGAGGTGGAGGGGTTGGCACGTATGATTGTGCACACCTGCGCGACTAAGGAGGATATTAAGGTTTTTACCTCGCACCTCCATCAAGCAGAATTGCAGCCTGCGGTAACTGTTGCAGAACTTACTCATGTCAATATTCAGTATCAAGTACTGGAGAAGCGTGTAACGCAGCTCGAGCAGCGTGCATCTGCGTAATTGTATGGAACTCACGAAAGAGTATTTAGATAAAAATTTTGCATCACTCCGTAAGGATTTTAAAGATCAGACAAAGGCTCTGATGGAGTATTTTGGTACGCAAGTGAAGGTGATTGCGGAGCAATATGGTGCTATTACGGGCGATATCTATGGGATCAAGAACCAGCTCGTAGGTATTCAAGAGAAAGTTGATAAAATCGATCTCCTGGAGGTGGATCTACGTACGATCAAAGATGATGTGGCGTTCATTAAAGTAGAGATTGAAGTAGTAAAAGATATGCTTACCGACAAGGTAGACCAAGAAACACATCAAGCCCTTTCGCAGCGGGTGTACGCACTTGAGCAACGTGCTGGAGCCTCGTAATTTGTTCCAAGGCCTCTCCTTGCGCAGCAAGGTGAGGCCTTGTGAGGGGAACCTGTACTTATTTAGAATTTCTTAATTTTTAAAAAACTAACTTACCAAAAATTATGTCCAGGGTCTTAGGAGGGAAGTTTATAAACTTAGCCGTGCTTGCCAGCATGGTGTTGGCGCCTTTTAATAATATTGTGTTCGCGCAGTTTTCTGCCGGCGCTGGCCAAATCCGCATGGAGATCCGCCAAGTGCCGGTGGCGAGTGCCGTTTCTTTGGATGAGATAATCAGTACCCAGCGGAGTTTCAATGCTGCAATGGAGGCTTATAAAAATGCAGCGCCAGGGGTAGCTAAGGACACCGCGTATGAACACCTGATATATTGGACCCTAAAACAAGTACGAATGGTGAAAGCACAGGGAAGGACAGGGCAAAGCATTGTGGATGCGTTAAAAAACATAGGTATAGGCTTTGATCTAGCAAAAGGAGATCTAGTAAGGAATGCGACAGCGGCGGGCAGTACTGTTGCTGCCGTTGCGGGGAACGCAGCTGCTCGCGTTGCCCTTGCAGCCCTTGCCCTCAAGGCCGCTGTGGTAGCGGCTGCGTTAGCTACTACTACCGTTGTTTGTTACGACGCGTATCTTGTTATTACCTTGCAGCAACAAGAAAAAATCAATAAAAAAAAGGATACTATTTTAAATGCTCTTGAAGTGGCAAATAGTCTTTCTAAGGCAATGCAAAAGCTTGCACAAGATGGGGTGAGCCCCGAAGACGCAGCTGCCATACAAGAAGCCCAAAAACAGCTTGATGAGCTTAAGAAAATAATTCAGAAAGCGAACGATTGTCTGCCCCCAGGAGAAAAAGTAAACATTGGCTTATTGGAAATCTTCGAGCAGCGCTTAAAAACGAAGAGCCCTGAAAATAATACTATCAAGAAATCTGCTGCTACCAATGAGCAGAAGCAAGAAAACTGGTTCGGTGCTGCCGGCCCTGGCATGATCGCCCCTCTTGATGGCACCACCACTCCTTCCGAGCAAGCCCCTGCGGGCTATGTCTCTGCCAAAGATCCGAAAACAGGTCGCTACTTAGTAGGCCCTGATGGCATGTGGGTGTACGTGAAAGCAGGCGACCCCACGGGTAAAGGGGGGTACGTGATACCGGAATGGAAAAATGGACGTCCTACCGGAGCCGTTGTTCCTCTGGACGGAAAGGACGTGAAGGTGCCTCAGCAAGGATCTACTACCTCTCCCACCGTCCCCGCAACTTCTCTATCTCAATTACCTAGCACAGAAGCCCAAAATGGTAGACTTGCTCCAAGAAAAGGTGGAGGCATAGATCCGGCAACATGTGGTGGGGTAGATATTGCCCTTCTAGAGAAAGAACTAGGGGCCCATGAAGCACAGCAGGGGATTCTTGGTGCGCTGACCACGTGGCTTTTGAACAACAAGAACACCTATATTGAGGTGTTAAAAGAGAAAATAAGGGTATGTCGTGAGGTTGCAGAAAAACGTCAACGCGAAGCTGCACAAGAAGCCGAACGCATTCGCGCACAAAAAGTGACTGAACAACCCACTGTAACCACTCCAAGTCGCATGGTGCAGACCCTTGATAGCAGTAAGAATGGGGAGAATTTCTTTAACATCTTGCCAAGTACTACCACGCCGAGCAGTACAACACCACTCTTAGACCTGACTCCAATAACATCGTCAGAACTACTTGGTGTTAGCTCTTCCAGCACGAGAACATCTGGGTCTAGCACTACGCCTACCCCAATTCCCAATGATAAGTGTAAGACATTACGGGATCGTTATGACTTTGAGTTAGGAAAGCGGAATGAGTACGCGGATGATTCAAGAGAATGGCAGAATTACGAAAACAATCGCGTAATATTTTATCAAGAACTGCTTGAGTTGGGGTGTCCACCACCACCTCCCCTTACGTTGCCTAATAACCCCGACTCCACGATCAGTATTGATGGTGCTGCTGTGGTGGGGAACACCCCATTTGACAATGACTTTGGAGGGTTAGTGCCAAAAGAAAAACCCGAGCCCACCGAGGCCGAAAAAAAGGCGTCAGCAGAAAGGATGAGGAAGATTGATGAAGCGATAGCGATAGGGCAGCAGGAAGAAGGAACACCTTCAACATCTCGTAAGAGCGTAAACAGGCTCACGTGTTTACCTACTTGGAATGATAATTTTTCAGCTGCGCAAAGCATACAAGAAGCTCTTAATGTCAAGACTACAGAATTGGATCAAGCCCTTAGGGATACTTTGGCGTTCTATAAACAGTGTCTCAAGGATTTCAAGGAAAATACAGCCACATCATATCAGAAAGAGGTGGCATCGGCACCGACCATGAAGCAACAAGATAGAGTGATAGATCAGCAGAAAGAAGAACCAGAACAAGACCTTGAACTGGCTGAGCTTTCCCTAGAAGGCGAGCTGACGGAGGTTCTCACAGAAGAGGATGAGAACGGCGAGATTACCAGTGAAACCGAAAAGCCATTAAGTAATCAGATAATTACCTTTACCTTCCTTGGTGTTACGGTTCAGAGCAGTACAGATGCCTTGGGTAAATTTTTTACCACCATCCCAGTACCCTCAGGCACTGCTGCCGATACTTATAAAGTGATAGGTACCTATATAGATGCGAACAAGGAAAAGGTAAAAGTTGAACAAGACGTAGTGTTTGCAGGGTATTCTCGGCAGCAGCAACAAGCATTCAAGGAACTTGCCGAGATAAGCCAAGGGGAAGGACTTACCGTAGAGGTGCCGCTTAGTGAAGGTTTGAACATTACCCGTGTAGTGGTGGATGTGGATTTAGCAAAAAATACCGATCTTACTCGCATAGAAATTGAAGGGAAAACAGCAGAAGAATGGCAGGCGCAAGGGGAAGATATACGCGTAGCAATAACCAAACAAGGGAAAGTGAGTGTTATGGGAGATGCATTAGAAAAACTTACCGAGAGCAACCATGCACTTACTGTTGCAATTACTGATACCGCTGCGTTTCCTGCCACTATAGAAGGCGATAAGATTGCTATGAGTGTTGAGGGGCAACAAACCACTGTGAATGGTTTAGAGGAGCAAGTTACCATTCAACAATGGGCCATAGTGCAACAAGCAGCACCAGAACCCGTGCCTGTTCTAGAGGCAGCGCCTGTAGTAGAGCCTGAGGTGCTGCAACCTTTGTCCGTGCCTTCAGAAGCCCCATTGGCGCCCACTGCACCACAAGCGGAAACTGCGGAGACTACGGTCGTGGCACAAGAAGTGGAGGGTAAAATTCAAGCCCCTGCAGAGTTTACAGAAACGTTAAGCGAGGCCTCGCAGCAAGAAATTGAAGCCCTTCTTAAAGAACCCAAAGAGGGTGATACTGCAACCCTCAAAGATAAGGATGGGAATCTGGTAGAAGTGGAAGTGGTAGAAGTCCCAGAACCACCAGCTGACCCCACTGACCCTACGAGCACCACGAAGGGGCGCTATGTGTTAAAGATTACTAAGGTATTGATTAAAACATATACTTTTGCCGATATTGCAGAAAATCCTGCTCAATTTTTAGCAGATGTAGGCAACAATATTCCCAACGTATTGGCAGAGGCAGCAGGCGACCCCTTGGCTTTTATGGCCAACCCGCTAGATACACTTAAGAAACTTTTTGAAGTGCGTGAATAAAAATATGCCCGAACCCACACGTGATTTTAGACCAAATCCGCCCGAAGCCGCCATAATGGCGATGTACTTGATTGGCGGAGATGTTGCTATATGGAATGACGCGCGCAAGGCTTACCCCGAAGCGGTGTGGGATTTCAGCGCCATGGATTTACAGTATGTGCGTGGTAAAGATTTGTCAGGTGTTAATTTAAGTAATGTAGTATTTGGTACCATAGATTTACGCGATGTGAAATTTTTCAATGCCGACCTTACCAATACCGATTTTAGTGAGGCTATCATAACACCCCACGATGTAGCTGCCAACTTTACTGGTGCCAGCATGGAGGGCACTAAATGGCCTTTTAGCTTAGAAACATTAGCAGAAGCATTAGACCAGCAGAAGAAAATAGACGAAGGAGAAATTAAGTAACTTTTTATTGCTATGCGTATGCCAGGAGGACGCTTGATCTCTGTTACCATATTTGCTAGTTTGGTGCTTTTGTCATGGGGAAATGTTGCATTTGCGCAATTTTTTGCGCCTCGTGCTGCGCAAATCCGCATGGAAATCCACCAAGTACCCACAGCAAGTGCGGCACCGGTGGATGATGCCACGCGAGTCGATGATGCTACGAAAGTTTTGAATCCTGAAGATTTTATTACGCTGCAAGAAAAGCTGAATGCGTGGAAAATATTCCCTGAAGGCACGGTGTTGCCCGAGGGTGACCTTATAAAAGCCGAGCGCGCGGCTGCCAAGGCGGCTGAAGAAGTTGCCAGAAAGGCCAAAGAAGCAGAGAGGTTGGCTGTAGAAGCAGAAAAAATCGCTGACGCTGTTAAAGCAGCTGGTCGTGCTGATGCAACGCGTGCAGCCCAACAAGCTGCAGCGAAGGCCGCACAAGATGCCGCAAGGATCGCCCAAGAAGCCAAGGATGCTGCGAAGCTTGCGGCGAAAGCCGCAGATGCAGCCCGTAGCTTGCCCACTGCCACGCAACCGCGCGCTCCACGAGACACTACGTACGAACCGTTTCCTACAGAAACCGACCTAGAACAACCTTCCATAAAAAAATCTTTGCCAGACGGATCCAATATTTCTGTAGCCGAAAGAGAGGCTATGGATACCGCAGAACGAGGGGTACGCAAAGCGTCGCGAGACTGGACACAAGAAACCACTCCTGAAGGCGAAAAGCTTTTTGCGCAGCGCCTTGAGGAGGCGGTCCAAGATGCTCGCAATGATGCCTTACAAGCGTTACGTAACCCCAAAGCAGGTGCTGCCAAGAAGGTTTCTTTGCCCGAACCCCCAAAACTTCCCACACCTGCTGCCTCTTCTACCGCAGCAGATGCCACCAAGACAAAGGTGCTAGAACAATTCATAACACCGAAAGAAGCGTTGAAGGATGCTCGCAAGGCATTAGCAGATGCCACGAAAAAGGCCCAAGCTCTGGCAGAGCAAGCTGCCAAAGAAGCAAGTGCATTGGGTAAAAGTGTCGACGAGATAGAGCGTGCAGTTGCTGCGGCATTAGATAACGCAGAGGCTACATCTTCTCGAAAAATTCTTAAAGATCTTACTCAAAAATTAGGAGGGGAAGAAAATTGGCAAGCAGCTCGACAGGCTGGTGAGGTATTTGAACAAGCCGCGCAAGAATTATCAGACGCTACGGGAGAAAAAATTGTGCAAGAAGCCGTGGCAACTCGTAAAGCAGTTGAGCAGGCACTCAAGATTCAGGATGTCGCAGAAAAGGCTGCAGCGAAGGCCGCACAAGATGCCGCAGCGCGCGCGTTTAAAAATGGTGCAAGTCCAGAAGAAATTGCCAATGCGGCCGCGGCTGAAGCAAAAAAAGTATTAGATACGGCAGCAAAAAAGGCAACTTCACGCCTAGTAAAGAAATTTGGCGCTGAGGCGGTAGAGGCGGCTGCGCACACATTAGGAGGTTCAAAGCGCGCAGAACAATTGGCACAAGAGGGTGTTGAGCGTTTTGCCGCAGCACAAGCCAAAGCAACGGAAGATGCGGCAGCAGCATTGAAAAAAGCGTTTGAGCAAGGGGGTAAAAAAGTAGAACAGCAGGCATTGCATGCGGCCGAGCAAGCGATTCAAAAGGCACGCGCCGTGGGTGCAAGTGAGCACGTAGCAGCACAAGCAGCACAAGACGCGGCGAATAAGGTTATGGATGATGCTGCTGCCAAAGAAGTGAAGCGTGTGGCGCAAAAATTTGGTGCTCGCACGGTGGAGCATGCGGCCGCAACCTTGGAGCAAGCTGGCCAGAAGACTGCAGCAGAAGTCGCCCAAGAAGCCATAGATGCTGCTGATGCCGCACGAAGAGCTGACCTTTTAAAGAATATAGATGCAATGGAGCGCGAAGCATTGGAGTACACAGAACGCATGGCTCGCGAGGGAACTTTCCAACAACAAGATGCCTTTCAGGATTTAATAAAAAAAGCAAGGAAAGCATGGGAGCGTAATCAACCATTTGGCGAAATACCCTCAGCAATTGGTGAGCTTACTCCTGCGCAGCAAGAAGCATTGCAGCGTGCGATTAATGATGCTAATACGAATGCTGAATGGGCAGCACAGCGGAAAAGTGGCAGTGCAAGTGCAGCAACACAAGTAGATGAGCAGTTACAGAATGCCAAGAAGATTGCCGACCAATTAAAGTTTGAATTATCTGATGAGGTGTACGAGTTGGGCAAAAAGCTTGCACGACTTCAGCATATGCCAGAAGGGTCAGCTAAAGAGGCATTGCAGCTGGCCTTTCAAAAAGAAAAAGCTATTTTAATACGAAAGCTTGGCAAGGATGGGGATGCACTCGCACGACTTGCCATATTGGATGCAGCAGAGAAGGCAGTTGAGTATGGGCATATTCCAGCCCCCCAGCAAGGGCTTTTTAGGGATATGCCACCATCTGACACAGCCGAGGCTATCCCGGTAGAAGGTTCAAAGTTAAAAGCCGGTGGTGCAGCCGACGATGCTGCCAAGGAAGCTGCCTCTAAGGCACGCATGGAGAGAGTGATGCATGGAGGGCTTCCCCAGAACCAAATCTTTGAAAATCATGTGAGGGCTCTTGAAAGAGCCTTGGAAGATGGCGATATTGATGAGGCTAAAAAAGCGTTTGAACGCGCACAACAATTTTTAGATGATTGGAAATTAGATGCGCACAACAAAGGCACCATGCAGCCGCATGAATTTGGCGCATTTGAAGAGCATTTAGATGATGTGGTGAAGGGTGGAGCAAAAGAGGCAGCAAAGGAAGCTGCACAAGGACAATTCGGGCGTAATCTTGAGCAAGACCAAATTGAACGTGCTGCCAAGGAGGCTGCAGAAAAGCGCGTGGCCGAAATTACCAAGGGCAAATTGGATGCCCGTAAGGCTGGAGCCCTAGGCAAAGAGGCCGCGGAAGAGGCCTTTGATGAGGTGCTTACCAATGCTGGTGGGGTCAAAAATGGTGCCACGGGTGAGTGGAAGGGAGTAACATATCCGGACGGAGAACCCGATTACAGGAATTTTAAAACACCCAACAAGAAAGGGTCTGCGCTCGATGAAATGTTGGGAGGAGAAATCGGTGGTGGGTACCCCTTGCGTGATGGCATGGCGAATTTAGAAAAGAATGCAGAACGGTTTTTGCAAAATGGTGATTTTGCTGCTGCACAAGGCGAAATTAAGAGAGCGGAAGAGCTCTTACAAGAGTGGAGAAAAAATGGGAATCTACTGCCCCCCGAAGAAGCGGCAAAGTTGCAACAACGCCTCGAGGCACTAAAGCAAGAGGCAGCATGGCAAGGTAAGCTTAACAAGATTGATGCTGAAAATGCAGCACGTCAAAAAATTATTGATAATTCGAAAGCCATTCAAGATGCCAAGAAGGCAGCTGCTGCCGATGCCAAGAAAAGGGTTGCGAAGGCTGGGGGCGATACGGCAGCACAGCAACGCGCAGCAGATGATGCCGCACGGGGTGTTGAAGGAAAGGCAAAAGAGGCCTTAAGGGCCGAAAAAGTGCCTGCTCGTGGCCCAAAAGCTGCAGAAAAAGCAGCAGCAGCTGCCGTGAAAGATGAAGCGCAAGTCGCCAAGCAGTTAGCCATGAGCGATTTTGAACGTAGACAAGGGGAGGCTCGGCGTATAGCAGAGATACAAGACATACAACGCAGAGGTGTGCAAGAAGCAGAAGATGTGGTGCGAGACGCTGCCCAAGTAAATGCGCATAAGGCTGCAGAAGAGGCCGCGCGTAAGGGCGAGAGTGCAGCTGAAATAACACAAAAAGCAAGAAAGGCCGCAGAAGACACTGCACGTAAGGTAGCCGAAGAAGCAGAGCGTTATAATGCGGAAGGCAGATATACTTCAGATGGAACTCCAGAACATAATGCACAGATACAACAGCAAAAGGCAGACGATATTAAAAAAGCAGGCGAGAAGGCCGTACGTGAAGCCAAGGCAAATGGCACCATTGATGAGGTAGTGAAAAAAGCCGAAGAAGCAGCTAAAGGGGTAAAACCAGGCTCACCTGCAGGCACTGGTGGTATTGACGATGCAGGTAAAGCAAGTGTGGGGGCTGTAGGCGTAGCGGGTAAGCGTGCTGCCGAGATTGATGACGCCATGCGTGAGATACAACAAAGGCTCGATAACGACCCTCACCCCATTGCAAAAAAATTTCTTGAAAACGACCTTGAGAAGCTGAGGGCAGAAAAAGCCAAATTACCGGGCGCAAAGGCCGGAAGCGGTGTTGATGATCTAGCAAAAGCAGGTAGTAAGGCTGCTACGAACGCCGCTGATGATGTGGCAGAAGTAGGCGCAAAATTAGCAGCCAAAGCACTGGGCGCAAAATTAGCAGCTACACTTACTGGTGTGAGTGTGGTGCTTGATGCTTTGAGTATTGCTGAGGTTGCACAAGAGGGTGGAAAAGCCCTTGACGAATCCCTCCTTACCAAGTACGACAATGTGAAGAAGATTGAAGGCACCTTGCAGGCCATTAACCGCCAAGACCGTGCGTTAGATGCGTTGCAAAATGCGTACGACAAATTAAAGGATTTGGAGAAGAAATTAGGCGCCAAGGCTCCCGAGGTTGCGGCAGTGAAAGAAGCAATGAAACAATTGGAGGATGAATTAGGGGTGCATTCCCCCGCAGAACTTGCGCGTCAAAAGCAAAAGATGGCTGCACTTAAAAAGAAAGTTGAGAGTGACCTTGAAGAAGCAAAGAAAGAGGGCTTGGGAGATGCCCTACAAGATACGGCACTCGACACGGCAAAGGCCTTGCCCGGGGTGATAAAGGATCTTGTGGTAACATTGGCAAAGGCCTATGCAGAACTTGTGAAGGGTGCCGTGCAAGAGGGCGCAGGTGCCCTTGACGAATCCCTCCTTACCAAGTACGACAATGTGAAGAAGATTGAAGGCACCTTGCAGGCCATTAACCGCCAAGACCGTGCGTTAGATGCGTTGCAAAATGCGTACGACAAATTAAAGGATTTGGAGAAGAAATTAGGCGCCAAGGCTCCCGAGGTTGCGGCAGTGAAAGAAGCAATGAAACAATTGGAGGATGAATTAGGGGTGCATTCCCCCGCAGAACTTGCGCGTCAAAAGCAAAAGATGGCTGCACTTAAAAAGAAAGTTGAGAGTGACCTTGAAGAAGCAAAGAAAGAGGGCTTGGGAGATGCCCTACAAGATACGGCACTCGACACGGCAAAGGCCTTGCCCGGGGTGGTGGTGGGGGGTGTGGGGAAAGTCGCAGGAGTAATTGGGCAAGGTGTCGCCGACCAAGTGCGTAATGTGTTAGGAGGTTGGATTCCTTCACTTATGGATACTGCTGCCAAGCGTGATGCGGTGGCAGTAGCCAATAAGGCTGCAGAAGAGGCGCAAAAAGCAGCCGATATTGTAAAAGCAACTACACTACCAGAATCAGAAGAAGCGCGGCGTGCTCAAGAATTGGCAGATCGCGCCAAGGCTGCGGCACAAACCGTGCGTGATACTACTGATGAGCGTGTATTACAGCAGGGGCAAGCACAGGCAGAACAAGCAGCCCAGGAAGCCCAGCAATTAGCACAACGTGCTGCCATGACCGAGGCAGAAAAATACCAAGCAGCGCGTGAGAAGCGATTGCAAGAAGAAAAACAGCAGCAGCTGGAACACGCTTATCCTTGCCCTGATGGCATTACGATTGATCAAATTGAAGCCGCTATAAAGGATATCAACACTGAAATCAATGCAAAGATAGAAAGGAAGCGGGTAAACCCAAATGATCTTGCGGCTGCGCAGGAACTTGAAGAGCTACAAGCAAAGCGTGAGGGCGCCCTGAAGTGTGAGGACAAATTATTACAAAAGCCATCTGGGCCACCCCCTGCGCCTGGCGGCACCGATATTACTGCAAAGCCTGTTGCGCCAGAACGCACGGTGGCTTCTGGCAGCTCTACAGGGTCCATGAGTATTAGTAAGGATAATGGTGATGGTAAGGTATTTGTTACCCTCAATTTTCCTTTTGAGGTGATTAACGGAAACATTCTCTTAGAAATCAAAACAAAAAAACCACCCCACCTAAAAGAATTCACTACGTGGAGTGGTGAATTTGGTACACCTTCAGTGGAAGGTACCACAAATGGTCCTGGAGGCATCATAACTTCCTATGTAACAATTCCTGCGGCAGGCCTTGGCACTGAGTTGTTCTTTAAGGGTGGTGACCCTGGCCTGGTGAGTATTGCCGCCTCCACCCAAAGCGGCCAGGTGATGAATTTTGCAGCCGCATCTACGCCACCTGACCCTACCAGTTTTACCACTATCACGATCATTACCCCTCCCATTATTGATTTCAATACTCCTCCTCCTGGATATGCTTTTGCCAAAAAGATGCAATCCATCAATGGGCGCCCTCCTACAGAAATGTATCTGATACACGCGGACAATAATAACGCGGTGTTTGTAAAGAGTAGCGTGCCGGTACTTGAAAGGAATAGTGTATTTGTTAAGGAAGATGAATATTATGTGTACGATTATGTGGGCCGTCTGGTGCCGATTTCCTTGCAGGAAACTAAACTGATTCCTTTTGCCCCTATAGCGTCGCAAGTAACTCCACCAGCTCCTGTAGTACCATTGGTGCAGCCACAACAACCTCCGGCAGGGCCAGGGGGTGATGAGAAAGGCCCTTGTGAGAATGACGAAGCGCAGAAGGCCTATAATGCTCTGGTAAATGGTGGTGCAGATGCGAGTAGCAAGCAACAAGCACGTGATTATTTAAACAATAATAGTTGCCCTGGAGTATCTGAGAATCCTTGTGATGGTGATGAAGCGCGCAATGCTCAGGGAGCCCTGGAAGATCCAGGAGCATCTGCCAGCAGTAAGCAGCGTGCACGGGATTATTTGAAGAATAATAATTGTACCGGAGCAGTTGATGCAGAGGATGGTGGTGCAGGTGGCGGGCGCAGTTGTGAAGATATTAACCGTGACCTTGCAGCAGCACGGCAACAAGGCGCTGAAGCCGCCATCGCAGCATTGCAGGGTGAGCTTGCAGCACAACAGTGTCCTCGTGACAATGCTGCCCCTGGTTTGTTTGATACTATTATAAGTTTTTTTGGTGGAGATTCTGTGCCAGAGCATCGTGATGTAGTAGGCCTGGTGCCCGTAAAAGATGGTAATGAAATTACTAATCAACCAGTTCCCGAGCCAGCTCCAGCCCTTGCGCCCGCTCCCGACCTCACTCTTTCTTCGGTATATGTCGAAAGTGAACTGGGCATGGAAGGCGGTAGCGAAAATGCCTTAGAGGGTATGATGGTGAAGTTTAGCCTGTTAGCACCTTCAGGGGCTTTGTTGTCGGAGAAAACAGTGCCAATTTATAAAGCGATCGCACGCGCAGAGTTGTTTATGCCCCTTGAGGTACGCGCGGATACCTATAAGGTGCAAGGAGATTTACTAGATACGCAAGGTAACCCGGTGATGCAAGAAGATGAGCATGGGGCAAGTGTTGCCGTAGCTACCACACAAACCGTGGTATTTGATGGAGGGTCTGCTGAACGCCAGAAGCTTATTGCAGAAGGGGGCATTCAGGCTTTGGGGCTTGTGAGTGCCAGCAATGAAAGCCATGACGTGGCATTGAAGGTGGCACATGGAAACCTACAGGTAGACCGTGTGCATGTGGTGTTTGAAGATTTACCCAAGGACTTCAATCCTCAACAAGATATTCGCATTGAGGGCCTTGCGTTGGCTAGTATTCCTAAGGTAAAAATTGTTCCTGATCAGGATGGTGACGGCTTTACCTTGGAGGGTCCTGGATTAGCTACTCTTAAGGATGTCGATCAGAATAAAGCTATTGATGTGGTGGTGAAGCTTGATGTGCCCGAGCAAAAAGTAGGTGAATTTGTCACCCTTGGGGTAGAAGGTAACGACAAGGATGGCAATAGAACAAAATTAGTACATGAAGCCAAGGTTGCTTCAAGGAAGACTCTGCTTAATATTACGAAATATGAGTTTGTATATAAAACGGTACAGCAATATATGGGAGAAAAGGGTGTGGTGACGGGTTTGGTGAGCGCGGTACGTGAAAACGGATTGCTATCCACATTCCAAGAGCTTGTAGGTATTGGGCAGTAAATTGTATGAATAAGATTGTGGTGTTTATCATGCTCATAATGGGAACAATTACCCTATTACTGGGTAATAACGCATGGGCGAAACTTTATGAGGAAGAATTTTTCACGTTTGATGTGATTGAATTTACAGGAACACTTGAATTTGAAACCACCACCACGAGTAAGAAAGGTGTCGTGCGTATTACCACGCAACCAGTTGATGACATGACGGTGCTAGCAACCATTGCCGATGGTAGGGGTAACGTGTTTGGAACCCTTAACAATATTCAAGTGAGGCAAGGGGTATTTTCTTCTGTAGTCCCTATTCCTCCAGGTACTCCTGCTGGCTCCCTGCAGCTTCGGGTCACCCAAGAACCATCATTGTTGAGCACCCCACTCCCAACAGTACCATTGGTAACCCAAGAATATACCCTTACCTACACGCCGAGCAAGGCGCAAGCAGTATCTTTGCGTCCTAGCGCCACGGTAGACACCAGGCGCAATACGGTTTCGGTACCCATAGCAACTGTTGCTGAATATGCGGGTGAAACTATTGCCACGACCATTGATCTTCCCTTTGCTGTTGCAAAAACTACGCCCATTACCTTGCGCGATGCCGAACGAAATACGGTGCTGATTGCGGATTCTCGCAATGTGAAGATTGTAGACTCCACAAGAGGCATTGTAACTATTACAGGATTGGATGCAGTCGAGAGCGACTCGCTGGTGATTGATGTGCCGACTTCTCCCTACGTAATTAAGAAGCTTGAGCGCGATGGCGCAACAACACCTATTACCGTGACCACCGAAAGTTTACTCACTACCCCCTCGGGTGTTCTCACGCAGGCCACCATTACCTCTCAAATAGTTACACAACCCGTGGTGCCTCTCTGGCCCGATTTGATAAAACAACGTGTTCCCCAGCTTGAGTTTAAGCTGAGGTGTTAGCCTTTTTTATTCAATGCCGCCTTATTTTGACAACTTTGTTCTTGCACGATAGGCTTTACTTTAAGGGGCGGTTAGCTCACTTGGTAGAGCGTCTCGTTGACGTCGAGAAGGTAGCAGGTTCGATCCCTGCACCGCCCACCAGCTTTATGATAATTAAAGATACTGTCGTACAAGGCCGCGGGTTAGGAAAAAGTCTTGGCTATCCCACGGCAAATTTAGCGCAGAGCCATGGACTTACTGCGGGGGTGTATAGGGTTAAGGTACGGGTACAACCCCTCACCCTGCCCTCTCCCTCAAGGGGAGAGGGTAACATAATGCATAATGCATGCCTTATTGTGGGCGCCTTCACGAAGGCCGATGGCGGACTTGCAGAAGAAGTATATATTTTGGATTTTGAGGGCGATTTGTACGGAAAAGAAATTACCCTTGAGGTATTTGAAAAAATACGTGAGATACAACAATTTAGTAATGATGCAGAGTTGAAAAAGCAAATTCAAAAAGATATCGCCTATGTTCACGGGCATCATCAAGTATAAGGGAGTCGTGGTAAGTAATGACCATGCGGCATTAGTGGTACGCGTGCCTGCGCGCGTGGCCCACCACGTGCAACTAGGGGGCAGTATTGCAGTGAATGGTATATGCCTTTCGGTGTTTATCAAGCGTGGCACAAATTTTACTTTTGATATTATGCCCGAAACCTTACAGGTGACTAATGTGCGGAGCCTGGAGGCAGGGGACGCGGTAAACCTTGAGGAGCCATTGCGCCTAGGCGATTCTCTAGGGGGCCACTTGGTACAGGGACATGTGGAAGGGGTAGGAGAAATTATTGCGCGTGCTCATGTATGGACTATACGTATGCCGCGTAGCTTGATGAAATATATTGTTTCTAAAGGGTCTATTGCATTAGAAGGAGTAAGTCTCACGGTGGTAAAAAAAACTGGTACTCGTATTCAGGTTTCGCTATTACGAGATACCCTCGCACGGACGAATTTACAATATAAGGGCATTGGTGATACATTGAATGTAGAAACTGATATGATGAATAAATAAGGAATTACGCCGCGCTTTCGTAAAATCGTATGAGTAATAATTTTTCCAAGAAAAAGTTAGATGGCAGTAATTTGCGTATTGTGGTGGTGGCCGCGCGTTTTAATGAAGGAGTGTGTGAAGGATTACTTGCGGGTGCCCTGAAAGCGCTGCAAGAATGCAAAGTATTGCGTGAACATATTACGGTGGTGAGGGTACCAGGAAGTTTTGAACTACCATTGGCAGTGGCGCGCGTGCTGGGTGACGCCGACGTAGACGCTGCGGTGGCGTTAAGTTGCCTTATTAAAGGTGAAACCAAGCATGATGAATTTTTAGCCAATGCGGTAACGCAGGCATTGCAAGATATTGCCGTACATAGAGAAAAACCTGTGGGGTATGGCGTGATTACGGCCATTACCCAGGAACAAGCCTTGGAACGAGCTCAAGATAAGGGCGACAATCGTGGGTACCATGCCGCCTATGCGGCCGTAGAAATGGCCCTTATTTAATAGTAAACCCCAGTGCTTTCCCTTGCTCATCGCTGCGTAAGTCGGCGTCTAATACGCCGTACCGCCGTTCAAGCAAGGCACCGGTGAAACTATCTTTACCCGAGAGCACCATATCCTTCAAGATAAGAGGAATGGCGCCGCGCATAGAGGGCGCAGGAACCACATACACTTCAAGAGCGCTCGTGGGTGCTTCTTGCGTAAAGCCACGATTTGCAGGAATGGTGCCAAGCACCCAACTGGTTACCTGCAAAAAAGGATCAAATAAAAAGTCACTTCCCGTGCTGGTACTGGTGCGGCCTGTCCAACCTACGCCGGTAGGGGCAAACCGGAGCGTGAGTACCGCATTTTCAATGGTATTCAAGGTATTATCTACTTTAAAATACAGCCAGTACGTGGTTTTTTCACCTACCTTAGGGGGTAGGGGGCCACGGCCTATTTGCTCGCCATTGGGGGCAAAATAACGCGTTTGGGCAAAAATTCTCGTATCCGAGTGTACCTTAATGGTAAGGGTGTCGGTAAATGGGGTAAGGGCGCGGTTGTTGCGTGTGGCAGTGGCAGAAAGTGCCAGATATATGGTGGCAGGCTCTAATGAGACTTTCATGCTTTCGGGTACAAAGGGCAGAATACCAAAAGTAAAACTTAATGGAGTTGTTGATGATGCAGGGATATGGGCGAGTAAGGGGAGTGAATTTTCATCGATCGTAATCGTGCCCTGTTCTACGCGGCCAAAAGGAAGTTCAAGTCTCGATTCATCAAATAATGAGCCCGAGGCTTTGATGCTCATCACCACATGGTCGAGCGCATCCTTGGTAGTATTCCGGAGTGCAATGTGTACAGGAAGTTGTTCGCCTAAGGATGCAGTGACCGTATGGCTATTGCGTATGCTCATTGGCGCCTCAATGGCTAATGGAGCCTTTTGAGGAGTAATGAAGGGAATCACGCTAGATGCAGGCGTGCTTGGGGCATTGCTGGCAGTAGTTCCCCAGATAAACCACGCAGTCGTAAGCCCCAGAAGTAATGCAGCCAGAACCCCAAGAGTGCCAAATATCACAACGGAACGCGGTGCGATAGCGCCTTCTTTAGCCGTTCCGTCTTTGCCTAAATATACATTGAGGTTTTCAATAGTGACATTTCCCTCGCCTTCATGAGGCATCACAGGGTTTGATACGGTACGTGTTTCTTTGTGTATAATTTCTATTGCTTCTTTGGTTTCTGCCATATAATTACTATGGTGCTATTGTAGCATTTCTTGTTGATTCGTACAGCCTCAAGGTAGATGCGAGTATGTTTTGTGGATTTGCCAAATTGCGTATACACAATTTGCCCGCCTGACCCATGGCATACTTGGTTTGTTCGGGGAGCGCCATAAAGTCTTTTATGTTTTGTGCGAGGGCCTGCACATTGTTGGGTGCTACTAGAAAACCAGTTTTTGTGCCTTGCACGAGTTCGGGAATGCCCCCTATATTTGATGCAATAACCGGAATGCCTTGTGTGTATGCCTCATAGATCACAAGTGGTGAGTTTTCGGGCCAGAGTGAAGGCACTACAAGAGCAGTGGCATTGGCCATGAGGCGTTGCAGGGCAGTTTGATCAAGGTTGCCAAGGAATTGGACGTTGTTTAATTTGTCATTCTGAAGCCGACCCTGGTCGGCTGAAGAATCCCTTAATGTAGCTTGAAGGGGGCCATCGCCTACGATCTTTAAACGAAGATTAGGGAGTAGCTTCATAGCTTCTAAGAGTACATCAAGGCCTTTCTCAGGGCTGAGGCGGCCGGCGAAGAGGAGATAGGGTTTACCCCTCGAAGCTCTGCTTCGCCTGCCCTCTCCCGCAAGGGGAGAGGGTTTGGGGTGAGGGTGTACCATATATGGGATTACTGTGATTTTTCCCGCCCGTATCCCCGCCCTCACGCACACATCTTTCATATACGTACTGGGCGCAATAAAGTGGTCTATGTATGAGTAGCTGCGTAAGAGTTGATGGAGCGCGCGTTCGGCGCGGAGCACCAATTGTTCACCAAGGCCAATTGTTCGCGGATAATGCAAATAATTCCAGTCAATCAATTTGTAATCGTGCAGGGTTTGCACGATGGGAATGCGGTGACGCTTAAGGGTATGAATAATAGAAGGGGAAAGTTGATGAGCAATATTGTGAAGGTGGGCGATGTCGGGTTTGGTCTCTTGTATCAACATTTCAAGATTGCGGGCGGCTTCAAAGTTCCAAAGGATATCGCGTGCATCGCGGATTTTTTGTAGTACTGAAGTATGTTTTCGGTATTCTTTTGACGTTACAAAAAAGCGTGCCCAGGGTGTGGGGATATTGTCCAGGTGGTGCATGGCAAACGGGACTACGGTATGGCCTGCTTGCTGCAGCATCGCCGTAAGATCAAAATAATGCCGCTCTGCACCGCCTTTCAAAAAATAAAATTTATTTATGTGGAGTATGGTCATACGAATTTGTCTTGTGTAATGCCACAATAAGCCCCCCAAAGAGCCACAGGTACATGCTCACCGTGCGTACTTCAAAATACGGACCAAAGAAACTTTCTAAGGCAAGGGCAGGAAGCGCCCCCATAAACCCTAAGCAAAGCCCTTGGGTGAAGGTATCATTGCTTGTGCGGAATATACGGTACGCAGCCATAAAAAGCGCCACGAGCATCCACATAAAGGCAAGCATCCCCAAGGTGCCAAATTCTCCCCAAATACTGAACCAATTATTATCGATCTGCCCTAGTACGCCCGCAATACCAAAGGGCAAGCCTGCTGCATCGTAGGCGCGGGTAAGGTACAGCGCACTGGCCACACCACCGCCAAATTGCCCAGGCCCTACGCCCACGAAGGGGTGATCTGCGACCAATTTTTGCGGGACATTGATAATAAAATAGGGTCTGCCATAGCCACGATATGCTTCGCGTAAGCTTCGTGGAGATACTGCCTCCAAGATACGGGCTGCAGGGTGCATTACGGGTTGATCGACAATGCGATAGGGTTGTACGCCCGTG
>CAYHRN010000009.1:0-20672 GCA_964359155.1 uncultured Gammaproteobacteria bacterium
TCCATCGGACATTAGCCCCGCTTTCGCGGGGTTGTATCCGTCTCAAGGGTAGATTACCAATGTGTTACTCACCCGTTTGCCACTATGCTAAAACCTTGCGGCTTTAACATCGTTCGACTTGCATGCCTTAGACACGCCGCCAGCGTTCATCCTGAGCTAGGATCAAACTCTCACAAAGAATGTGAGCTTGAATAGCTCTACCTAACAAAAACAAAAAAAGAAACTAGAAGGGTTCTTGTTTGGATCACTTGTACAATATCAAACATGTCAAAGTACAACTCTTTGGTACAGGCAGTGTACCCTGGTGCGCCTTTCGTTGTCAATAGCCTCTGGGCTACTTTTTATGCCCATTGCGCCACTCCTCAATCTTCCCATGATCCCCGCTTTGAAGCACCTTAGGGACTTTATATTTTTTGCCACCGAGTTCAAGCTCGGCGGGCCTGGTGTACATTGGCACGCCTACGCCTTGCCGACGCTCTTCCAGCGACTCTTGCTTGCCTAAAAAATCAGGGATATGGCGGGCAATCGCCTCGAGCATTACCAGCGCCGGAAGCTCACCACCGGAAAGCACATAGGGGCCTATGGAAACTTCCTCCATCATGATGCCGTAAGTGGCGCGGATTACTTTTTTCAAGCGCGCATCAATGCCCTCGTACCGGCCACAAATAAAAAGTATCTTCTGGTACTTTTTTGCATAAGAGGCGGCGAGTGTTGAGGTGAATTGTTTGCCTGCAGGAGAAAGCAATATAATCTTGGTGTCATTGCGAGGAGCTGCTACATAAAGCGCCTGCATGATCGGCTCTACTTTCAACACCATCCCCGGCCCTCCCCCATAAGGCCTATCATCTACTTTGTGGTGAGGTCCTTCCCCAAAGGGGCGAAGATCGGTGATGCGCACTTCAAGAATGCCGTGTGCCTGCGCGCGCTGCATCATGGATTCTTGGAGGTACGCCTCAATGCTTTTGGGGAATAATGTAATAATATCGACCTGCATATTTTTTACACAAGAACCACCCTTGTTGGGGTGGTTCTTGCTTGTTTCGATTGCAACTAAATTACAACTTCAAATCATCAACTGCGTCGCTAAGTGCGTGAGCCGCAGGTGCGGGTGCAACAGGTGCAGCGCCTATAGGGCGCAGTCTGCCACCCTCTGGTTCCTCAATCTTTAAGTTGAGGCGTGCCTTGGCCTTGGCTCCTACAATCTTTAACAAGGTACGCAACGCTTTGGCAGTTTGCCCTTGCTTGCCAATAATATACCCCATATCGGTGGGGTTTACCTTCAGGGTTATCAATACTCCCATTTCATCGAGCGTGCGGGAAGTTTTGACGTCCTCGGGATTATTGACCAGTGCCTTGGTAACGTATTCAATAAACTCTTGATCAGTTGGCATTGCCATATATACATTCACATTCATTGTGCCATGACGGGGTATCGACCTTATATGTTTCCCGCCTGAGTATCAGTACTCAAAATATATTATACCGCATTCTCGGGCACAAGACAAGTTTTCTTTAAAAGGAGCGCAGCAGCACGCGTGAGTTCTTCGGGGCTTCCTTGCAACTTTTCTTGCTGTGCCACTTCACGCAACAAAAGCGCTGCCTTAATACGCACCTCTGCGCGAGGAATAAATTCTTTTTCTAGCTCTTTGGTAGTTTTACCTATGCTTGCCAAATACGCCTCCTTTTCCATGCCCTGCGCTGCGGCACGTGCAAATAATTCTTCTGCCATTTTTTCTCCTTCACTAGCGATAAGCATTTCAGGAATTTTCTCAAAAGTACTTTGCCTCATCAGCGTGTCGAACAACTCTTCCTCCGCACGCGCCTCTTCTTGCATACGTTTCTCAGCTTCGATATTCTCTTCCATGAGCTTGGTGAGGCTTGCAATATCTTTTTGTCCGAGCTTGACCGCCAGTGCATCATCTAGGGGTGGTGTGGTAAGTGCAGCAACCTGCACTATTTTTGCCTTACATTCCACCGTACGCCCTTGCAAATGTTTTTGGTAATGAGTGGCAGGAAAACTCAGAGGAAACGTCTTACTCTCCCCTGCCGTAAGCCCCACAAGGGCCTCGTTTAACCCTGGAAGGTAATAAGGCTCGGCAAGATATACGCCGTGATTGCGCGCCTGACCCCCTTCCAAAGGGACTCCTTCAAGAGAAATATCTAAATCCACTACTACTTTGTCGTTCAGGGTTGCTGCCCGTGGCACTGCTTCTTCGGTGCGGCGTATCTTTTGCAATCCTTCAAGGGCATCTTGCACTTCCTTGGTTGTTGCCGCTACAAGTTTTTTTTGTACTTTGATGTCCTTCCACAATGCCAAAGTTACCTTGGGCAGCACCGCAACACTTGCATGATATTCTAGAGTGTCACCAACTCCTACTTTGGTAGGAGTAATTTCTGGTCGCCCCAGTGTTTCTAACGCATGGGTATGCAGCGCGCGTACAAAGGAATCACTGACCACCGCATTCACTGCATCTTGCAATAATGCTTCTTCTCCTACGCGTTCTTTCACCAGCGCATACGGAGTAGCTTGAGGACGAAAACCAGCAATAGGCTTACGCTGTACCTGACGTTGTGCAGCCTTATGTAAAAATGGGAGCACCTCTTCCCATGGCACGGATACATTAAGCACAGCAATGCCCTTCTTTTTTGATTCAATTACGCTTGTCATAGGAACTAGATTCTAGGTGTGAGACTCTACATTTTGAGTAACCTCCGCTTCAGGTTCTGCGGTCTCTTCCTGCAGAGCAGCCTGATTATTCACGGGCAATTCTTTAAGGTCAATCTTCCACCCCGTAAGCTCGGAAGCTAACCGCACATTATGCCCACCCTTACCAATGGCCAAAGAAAGCTGATCCACAGGAACCTCTACTTCGGCAGTATGCGTATCTTCATGCAACACAATATGCGCAATTTTGGCAGGTGCAAGCGCATGGGGAATAAGCACCGCAGGGTCTTCGTGCCATTGAATAATATCAATTTTTTCGCCACCCAATTCTGCCATCACGGTTTGTACGCGCACACCCCGTTGCCCAATACAACTTCCTACAGGGTCAATATTATCTTTATGCGAAATCACCGCAATTTTACTACGGCGCCCCGCATCGCGCGCTACTGCTTTAATTTCAATAAGGCCATTAGCAACTTCGGGAATTTCTTGTGCAAATACTTCTTTTACTAATTGTGGGCTTGCACGGCTTACCACAATTTCTGGCCCCTTCATGGTTTGTGCTACTTTAGTAATCACAAACTTAAAATGGTTTCCGGGAATATATCGCTCTTCCGCGATTTGTTCGACGTGCGGAAACATGGCAGTGCCCTTGCCTACTTCTACGACCAGTGCATCTTTTATACGCCGCCCCACCGTGCCAAGAACAATCTTACCTTCTTTGTCTTTAAAATCTTCAAAAATACTGTTCCGCTCAGCTTCTTTAAGCTTTTGAATAATAACTTGTTTAGCAGTTTGTGCAGCTACACGCCCAAAGGTGGTGGGCACCTCCAGAGGAGTTTCTACTTCTTTCCCTATCTCTGCATCTGGGTATAACACGCGTGCCTCAGTGAGGGTAATGTGCAGCTTGGGGTTGAATTTAAGTTCTTCTTCAGCACCCTGCTCGAGGGGCGCAGGTGGTGCTTGAACCATGTCATCTTGTTGTGCACGCAATGTCTCCCATGCTGCTTTTAGGCTATCCTCCACAACAAGTTTTACATCCACCACCTTCATCTCCCCGTTTTCAGGAAAAAATGTTACTTTCACATTCTGTTGCGGCTTCCCGAAATCTTTGCGGTACGCTGCCGCAAGACTACTTTCAATAGCCTCCAGTACCTCGGCTTCTTTAATGCCTTTCTCTTCACAAATTTGCTTTATCGCGGAAACAATAGGTGATAACATACGATTAAATTATTTAAAAAAGAAAACCAGTTCTTTATAAGAACTAGTCTACAGAAAGAATACCATGTAAAAAAATAACTTGCAAGCCCCCTACTCCCCCACGATATTCTCAATGTGCCGAATTTCAAACGGCGTTTTAGTATAGTCGATGGCAATGCAATCAATTTGAACGCGCTCTTCCTTGCGCTTTTCTTTCATCATATACCACTTGGTCATGCGCACCAAATGTTGCAGCTTGCGATACGTGAGCGCATCTTCAGGAGTACCAAAACGCACACTCGTGCGTGTTTTTACCTCTACCACCGCAATACCGCCTTCTTTCTTGGCAATGATATCAAGTTCACCAAAACGAGTGGCGTAATTACGCGCAAGAATTTGGTAACCCTTCTGATACAAAAACTCTGCTGCAGCTTGCTCGCCTTCATCACCCAAGCGTCGCCGTGGGGTGATCATAGAATAAAGTATAAAATAGGCGAAGGAATATTCAGGTGCGCACGAGGACTTGTTTGAGGTAGGCCGGAATGCGCCGGCTTGTGCGAATGACTTAAGAGGCGCGAGGCCGGTTTTGTGTAATCACAAAAACCGAGTTCCGCAGAAGCACCTGAATATTCCGGAGCGCTATCGAGGAAGGTACTTTATAAAATCGTCGTAATGCTTTTGTGCAGAAGTACGCTGTCCAGGAATACGGAGTGAAGCTTTCACAATAGTATACCCCCACACCAACGCCAATACCGCCCACAAGACCCACCACATACGCATGGCAAAAAAGGGAATACCTTCAAAGCGGGAAAAGGTAAAAAGCGCAGCAAGAAGTCCTAATGTTGCTGCCCATGCAACTACCTTGCTGCCCTTACGTACGAACACCCATTGCACGCCGGCACGACGCAACAAGGGAAGAGCTACGGCAAAGGCAATCAACAGCAGTGGAACGGCAATCAGCAGCCCACGCACCAATCCCGATTGCATGGGCGCAGGGCGCAGCGTAAACCAAAACGATAGTGTTACCAGTTGAGCAAAATTCATATAGCTGGTGCTATCTTACAATTTTTCAAAAATAAGTCCATAGTGCGCACGCCCGGCATCGAAACGGGCACCGAGCTTCAAACCCACGGCCATACCCAATGCTTCGATTTCTTCGGGGGGAACACGCAACTTTAAAGGTGGCCCAAAAGGTACCTTGGTTTGTTTCCAATCTACCACAAGAAGCCGCCCCTTTGAAGCCAAAAGACGCGCCGCTTCCGTAAGGACATTGCGACGCGCGGTATTTTGGAATAAGACATTAATAAGGAGACCACGATCAATGCTTCCTTCAGGAATATTAGTGGCCCCAATAATTTCAAGGTTGCTCCACACCAATTCAATATTGTGCAGGCCCTTCTGGCGCCTGGTGCTTTCGAGTGAGTTAAGGACGCTCTTTTGTACGTCCACGGCATATACCACACCCTGCGGCCCCACCATTTCTGCAGCCGGAAGTACAAAATACCCTACACCCCCTACCCCTAAATCGGCAATGCGCATACCTTCAGAAACGCCCAGCTTGGCGAGGAGCTCTTCTGCATCTAATAATTTGGTTCCTCCATGAAGCTCACTCATATATGAGTTAGGCTTTCCCGCCACCCAAATAGCGCTCTGCATCTAACGCTGCCATGCACCCGGTCCCTGCGGCAGTAATTGCTTGTCGATACCGGTGATCCGCAACATCACCACAAGCAAAAACTCCAGGAATATCAGTAAGCGTGGTGGCGCCGTGTACTTCTATATACCCCAGAGGGTCCAACGGTAGCTGGCCACCCAAAAATTCCGTAGTAGGGATGTGCCCAATGGCCAAAAACATCCCATCACAAGCAACATCCTGCATGGTCTGTTGTACCACATTTTTAAGCCTTACACCAGTAACATGGGTCTCACCCAACACTTCTTCCACCACGGAATTCCATATAAATTCAATCTTGGGGTTTTCTTTGGCACGCGCTTGCATAATAGAAGAAGCTTTAAGCTTTTCTCCGCGGTATATGACGGTTACTTTTGCTACCACGCGCGCAAGAAAAAGGGACTCTTCCATAGCCGAGTCCCCTCCTCCCACAACGGCCACATGTTTGTTTTTAAAGAAAAACCCATCGCAGGTGGCACAGGTACTTACGCCTTTGCCCCAAAGACGTGCCTCTGAAGGAATACCTAACATACGGGCCTTGGCACCCGTGGCAATAATTACCGCACGGGCTTCATGGGTCGTTGTGCCTACTACTATTTTCTTGGAATTTGGTTTCAAGTCAACACTCGCCACGTCTTCGCTTATATATTCTGCCCCAAAACGCCCTGCTTGTTCACGTATAAGCTTTACCAGCTCGGGCCCTTGCACACCCGCAGGAAACCCTGGGTAATTCTCCACAAGGCTTGTGGTAGTAAGTTGCCCACCTGCATTACTCCCTTCAATTACCAAGGGCTTTAAATTCGCTCGCGCAGCATAGAGCGCCGCAGTATACGCAGCAGGGCCACCTCCGATAATAATCAAGTCTCGCTCCATACGTATTATTTATGCTAACAAGCTTTCTAGTTTTGCTGCCAATTCACTTTTGCTGCGTGCGCCAACAAAACGCTCAATTTCTTTGCCTGCTTTAAGCAATATAAAGGTGGGAATACTCATCACCCCAAAAGCCCCTGGAGTAGTGGAGTTTGCATCCACATCCATTTTGGCAATTTTCACGCCTTTCCCCGCATACTCTTTTGCTAATTCTTCCAAGATTGGTGCCATAGCCTGGCACGGCCCGCACCAAGGCGCCCAAAATTCCAGCATCACGGGTTCTTTACTTTCTACTACCTCACTTTGAAATGTGGCATCAGTGGGATGGAGCATATGTATTATTTACTAATATTCCTTTTAAAGACATTTACTATTAACGCATGCATCTTTAATGCAAAGCCCTGGTCGGTCACAAGCTGCTCCGGTATTTAAAGAATGCGATACATCACACTTTGCCGAAACAGCCCAACCTCCTCGTGCCTGATTGCATACTCTTCCTGAGGGTGGCTCCAAGGTAGATCCACAGTCTGCATCGTTCACACAATTACTGCCTCCTTGATTCCCCCCCACTTCAGTACAGTGGCCATTACTACAAATACCACTCTTGCATACAGTACCACTTTGACAAGCATCATGATAATCAAGTGTTCTGTCTTTCACGCATCTTGTTTTATCCTGATTTCTATCACCCGTCTTAGGATCTGGATTACAGGTAAACCCTTCTTGACAGGAAGATGGCGCATCACTCAAATTACACAATTCCCCTTCTTTCCCTTTTGCAATACAAGCATCAAATGCATCTATAGGCTCATCATGAATATAGCAGGGGCCTGTTTTTGCTTCACAAAACCTTGAGGCACATATACTGGTCCATGAGGCACCAAATCTTTCTTTTATACCTACACATCGATCGGGGCATTCATTCTCTGACATGCAATCAAAGCGTGGCGGATCTAAGGTTGTCTGTAAACAGCCATACTTTATCGTATTACGAGCAGCGCAATGAGAGCCTATGCATGTAAATTCAACTTTCTTGTTGCCACCTAACTCGGTACCTGCTTTTAATACCCCACCACAATTAAACTTCCCCTGGTATTCTCCTTCGTTCGGGCACCATGGCAACCCTGTATTCCCTGCAAATCCTGATGAGCCTCCAAAAGTCGACGATCCCTTAGGCAACTCCTTTTTTGTAATCCCCGGTATAATAACCCCCTTGAGTTTTGTAAGGCTTGGGTTTACGGTATTGAGGAATACATAGGAACCTAACAACAACAGAATACCAATCACCGCATTCATAATCTGCTCTTTTGCAGAGTTTACTTGCTCAGGATTCCCTGCAGAGGCCATCCATTTAATACCTGCCCATACCCCAATAGCCACGGCTAAAATACCTACAATTGAAACAAGCCAACGGTACAAGGCCACAATATAATCAGCAATCCAGGTAATGGCAACGCAATCCTTACTACTCTGCTTACGATACTCATCCGGGTATCCTGCAGGGCATTCTATGGGCTGAGGCTCTTGAAATGTGGTTATGAGGGGGCTCCCATCTTGCTTAACTTGAAGCTGGGGCTTTGTAGATTTATATTGCGCCATTGCCCCTGGCACTACAAAAAATACTCCCGTGAGGATTACTATAGCTAAACTGAATATGGCAAAACTCTTTTGTATCATAGAGGCACATAGGGTAGTATAAAAGAAAAGCATGGCAACCGCAACCCTTACACATCTCCATAACCTGTTACGCTCTCTGGAAACCCATCCCGAGCTTACTTTTGTACAAAAATTGCTGCAACGATTTCCTGAAGCCGAGTTGTACCTGGTAGGTGGCGCGGTGCGTGACGCTGCTTTAGGCCGTACCCAGAATAAAGACTATGACTTTGTAGTACGCCAGGTAGCACCCGAGGCACTCCAAGAATTCTTAGGCACCTTGGGGCATGTGAACTTGGTAGGTAAAACCTTTGGGGTATTCAAATTCGTACCCCATCATAACAATCCTTACCATCCTCACCATCCTTCCCCTATAGAGCCCATCGACATCGCGCTCCCTCGCCGCGAAAGCCCGGTAGCGCGTACAGGTGCTTACCGTGATTTTGCCGTATACGCCGACCCGTTTGTGCCCATAGAAGACGACCTTAGCCGCCGCGACTTTACTATAAATGCGATGGCAATTCGCCTCTCCCTTGACGGGAGAGGCCCCGCCAAAGGCGGGGGTGAGGGTGCCCTTATCGACCCCTTTGGAGGCATGAACGATATTGAATCAAAAACCATTCGCGCGGTTGGTAATGCGCATGAACGCTTTTGCGAAGACTATGGCCGCATGTTACGTGCCATTCGTTTTGCCTGCCAGCTTAATTTTACCATTGAAAAGGCCACATGGGAGGCCCTGCGTGAACTTGCTCCTCATATTAATGATGGGGTCCCTTCTGAATCCTTACAATCCTTACCATCGTCACCATCCTTCCCCTATGTAGTGCCACGCGAAACTATTGGTAAAGAGTTGGTGAAAGCGTTTACCCATAACCCCGTGCACGCACTTGATCTATGCGATGCATCTGGACTCTTGCAAGAACTTATGCCGGAGGTACTGACCATGAAAAACTGCCCACAACCAGCTGAATACCATACTGAAGGCGATGTATTTGTCCATACCCGCATGGCGCTTGAAGCCCTTCAAGGCGATATGTTCAAAAAAGAATTTATCAGTAATCCTACCATAAATGCCACCCTAGTTATTGCTACCCTCTTGCATGATGTGGGTAAACCATCAACACTCAAAACACCTGAACTGCACGGCGTAGATCGCATTCGATGTGATGGCCATGATACTGCGGGCGCCACGATGAGTAGGGCAATCACCGAACGACTCAAAATGTCTCAATACCCTAAAGATTCACCCTTACATGTGGATCCTGATAACGTATCTTGGCTGGTGCAGCACCATTTAATTGATGCGATGGCGCATGTGATGCGTCCAGGAACCGTTGAGAAATATTTTTTTAAGGACCCCGCAATGGGTGACAATCTCTGTAAACTGATCTTTGCGGATGGCAGTGCGAGCATCATGCCCAATGGCACCAAGGGGTTAGAAGGGTATTACCGCATGAAAGAGCGTATTCAAGCACTGGAAGCGCTGCATGCGAGTAAACAAGGATTACCCAATCCCCTTTTGTCGGGCGAAGAGATTATGGAAGTATTAGGCATTCCTGCAGGGCCACAAATAGGCAAAGCGCTTGAAGCGCTTCGCGAGGCACAGCTGGAAGGCAATGTGAAAACAAAAAACGAGGCCAAGATCTGGCTCCTTACAAAGCTATGATACCCATTCTGCATCAAGAAGCTGACTTTCTTGTGGTCGATAAACCTTCTGGCTTAATGACACACCCTAATAAAGAAGGAGAAAACGCGCTGTCGGTGCAATTACTTACCCAATTCCCCGAACTGAAGGGGGTGGGGCTTGATCCACTACGCCCGGGCATTGTGCATAGACTCGACAAAGAAACTTCAGGAGTTATGGTAATAGCGCGTACGAATGCCATGTATGACAATTTACGCAAGCAATTTGATGGAAGCAAAGTAGAAAAAGAATACGTAGCGCTGGTATATGGCCTTATACAAAAAGATCAAGGCGTTATTCATACATCACTTTCTCGAAGTAATAAGGGCCAATTTACCACATCTGATGAAGGCCGGGATGCTATTACCGAATATACCGTAACAAAACGATACAAAGAATTCACTCTGGTGCAGCTTCACCCCAAAACAGGCCGCACCCACCAGCTGCGCGTACACATGAAAAGCATGGGCCACCCAATCCTCGGCGATCCTTTATACCGCGCAAAAATAAACGTACGCATTGACTTCCTACGCCTTTTTTTGCATGCTGCTTCTATAAAGTTTACCGACCTTTCTGGGACGCTACGTGATTTTGAGGCACCACTACCAGAGACATTGACGTCATTCCTGCGAAAGCAGGAATCCACCAGGTCATCCGACCTGGTGCCCGATCGGATGATCGGGCAGACCTCAAATTAATCTGGATCCCGACTTTCGTTGGGATGACATGATTAAACTCTATGACACCTATCATTCTCTCCGCTCCTTCCGGCTGTGGCAAAACCACGATTGCCAAAGAACTAGTAACCCAAATACCCCACTTGCAACGGGTGGTTACCTGCACCACGCGTGAAAAGCGTGAGGGTGAGCAGGATGGCAAAGATTATTTTTTTCTTTCTGAAGAAATGTTTCAAAATAAAATCAAATCCCAAGAGTTTCTTGAGTGGGCTAAAGTACACCAGCATTACTACGGCACATTAAAAAATACGCTTGATGGCATTACAGCTCATGGCGACATTCCACTTCTGGTGATTGAGGTGCAGGGGCATGCCACTTGGAAACAACTCATGCCGCACGCGCTTTCTATTTTTATACAACCGGAAAGCATGGAGGTGCTGCGGAAATGGCTTACGGCTCGCCATAAAGATACAGCAGAAGATATTAAGCTTCGTTTACACAATGCGCAAGGAGAGCTAGCGAGGGCCTTGGAGTATGATTATAGGGTGGTAAACCGCGACGGGCGCATACAAGAAACCGTACAGGAGATCCAGCGCATTATAGAAGTAAATACGCGAAAATTGACACCATAGCATAATCATTGTAATCTTCTCCCATAATCATAACTTATGAACAAAGCACAAGCACTTGCCCTAAAACCAGGAAGCACCGTGAAGGTGTATCAAAAACTGAAAGAAGTAGACGATAAGGGAAAAGAAAAAGAACGCCTTCAAATATTTGAAGGCATGATTATTGCGCGCCATGGCCGCAAAGATATTACTTCTACCTTTACCGTGCGCAAAGAATCCCACGGCGTGGGGGTAGAAAAAATCTTCCCGGTGTTTTCGCCTAATATCGACAAAGTGGAAATTACCGGCACGTCAGAAGTGCACCGCGCCAAATTACACTTCCTTCGCAAACCCGCAGCCAGAAAACTCAAAGAAACCTCCTAACCTCGTTAGATTGAAACCAACAAAAAACCGCCATCAACTGGCGGTTTTTTGTTATCCTTGATTGACATACGCTATTGCCTTGAGGTATTATAAAAGGACTATGGGAAAACCTCAACACAAAGTTGCACTAGAATGGTCGCCAAACTTTGCCTATGCCGTTGGACTTATCACCACCGATGGCAACCTTTCTTCCAATGGGAGAACTATCAACTTCACCTCAAAAGATGAGGAATTGATGGATCATATCAAGCTCTGCCTTAAGGTAAATAATAAAGTGGGGCGTAAGGGTCGCGGTGGCAGCAAGGACAAAAAATACTATGTAATTCAAATTGGTGACATTTGCTTTTATAGATTCCTGTACGATATCGGGCTCATGCAAAAAAAATCAAAAGTGCTGGGCGAACTCTCTGTCCCTCGTCGATTTTTCTTTGATTTTCTCCGCGGACACTTTGATGGTGATGGCACTTTTTACGCATACTGGGATCCGCGCTGGCGTTCAAGCTTTGTCTTCTATACCTGCTTTGTTTCTGCCAGCAAACAACATATTGAGTGGCTCCGGGAATCCATTGACGACCGACTAAGTATACGAGGACATATTACCAAAGCGAAAAATAGCGTGATATATCAATTAAAGTATGCAAAACAAGATTCTTTAATGCTCCTTAGAAAACTTTATCCTAGAGTCGATACCGTGTGTCTCCAAAGAAAGAGGTTGAAAATTCAGAAAGCATTAGCTATAGTGGGCATACGCCTATAAATAAGCCCGGGTGGTGTAATTGGTAAACACGTACGCTTGAGGTGCGTATGCCGCAAGGCGTGAGGGTTCAAGTCCCTCCCCGGGCACCAAAAAGAAAATTCTAAACCGTGCGCCCATAGCTCAATTGGTAGAGCAGCTCGCTCTTAACGAGAAGGTTGCAGGTTCAATTCCTGCTGGGCGCATTGAGGGTTCGCCAGGTCATTCGACCTGGCTGCCCGGTGTTCATCACCGGGCGAGTCCCAGCGGGCGCACCAGATGAAAAATGGTCTAACATCGTTGCCATGAATACTATTCCTCAATTTATTTTGTTTATAACCGGACCTACTGATGCGGGTAAAAGCACAGTTGCAGCACAACTTGCAAAACAACTTGATAATTCTGTTAATATTGACGTAGATCGGATTAAACATTTTATTGTGAGTAATTTCTTGTATGACGAATCGTCAAAAGGTATTAAACAATGGGAATTGCTAGGACAAAATATTAGTTTACTTGCAAATAACTTTCAAGATGCTGGCTACGATGTGATAATTAATGGCTATATTGGAGAAGCTGCCTGGAAGCTTTTAAGCGAAAATACTCAGATTACTCACAAAGTTTTATTGTTGCCTCATGAAAGTGAGGTAACTCGCAGAGATTCATCGAGAGACGCAAGTGTTGCAATGGAAAAGAAAGTTGTTAATGAACACTATAACTATTTTTCTCATAGCCCGACGTATAGTGATTTTGTAAAAATTGACTCTACGGGCTTAACACAGGAGGAAACAGTTAATAGAATTAAAAATCTTATATAATCTGTACCTATGCCCAAACCAAATTTTTCAAAACTTTCTCCTGCACTAAGAAACATGATTGTGCCGGAGCGTGCCAAAACACGAAAAAGTAGCGTGAGTGCATTTATCGAAAACAACAAAACACCACTTACCTCCTACGCCACCGAGACTTTGCAGCATTGCAATGCAGGCGCCACCTTGCACGCCGCGCTATGGCTAAAAAACCATCTTGATCATGGCGGAAAATTAGTAATAACCCTTGCCGGTGCGCTAAGCAGCTTTCAAGTGGGGGTGATGTTGGCCGAACTTATACGGGCAGGTAAAGTGCATTTAGTGTCGGCAACCGGGGCCAATCACGAAGAATCGTATTACCGTTATGTTGCCCATTCCCACTATGCCTATATCCCCCGCTATACCGAATTAACCCCTAACCAAGAGGCCGAGCTAAGGGACGCTGGGCTGCGCCGTATTACTGATACCTTTTTACCCGAAGACGAAAGTGTGCGCATTATGGAGCCGCACTTACTGCGCTTTTGGAAGGAAGCAGAGGCAAAAGGTGAGCGCTATTTCCCGCATGAATACTTTGCGCGTCTTTTTGAAAAAAACCTCATCAAACCCGACAAAGCTGCCAACCCTGCAGATTGCTGGACACTTGCCTGCTTCGAGAAACAAATTCCCATTGTTATCCCTGGCTTTGAAGATTCTACCATGGGCAATATTTTTGCCAGCTATGTGTACAATGGCCCCCACAAGAAAAAGGGTGATGTAGTGTTGTCGGGCAATGTCATGAAAACCGGCCTTGAATACTTTGGATTACTGTATGATTGGTATCAACAAGAAAGCAAAAACGCCCCCATTGCATTTTTACAATTAGGAGGCGGCATTTCTGCGGATTTCCCCATCTGCGTTGTTCCTTCCTTAAAACACGACTTAAAACTCAAACGCATTCGCGACTGGGCAGGGTTTATTGAAATTGGCTCCAGCCCCATGAGCTATGGCTCATACTCAGGCGCAGGGGGTAAAGAAAAAATTACCTGGGACAAACTTTCGCCCCAGAGTTACTACCAAATCATCCAAAGCGACGCCACGGTGGTCTTCCCTTGGATTGCGGCCGTGCTACTTGGGCTATAGTATACTTCTCTTGCATAAATCCTGTTTTTAGCATATAATTGAACTGGAAGTTAGCTTTAACCTAATCTCCAGTACGATATATGAAAAAAGGAGAGTACTTAGCTGCATTATTGAGGTCTCCCAAAACCGTCTTTTCAACCAAAGACGTTGCCTTGTTATGGGGCGATGATCAAATGAGTGCTGCGCAGGTCAGATTAAATTACTACACAAAAAACGGGAAGCTTGTCCGCATCCGCAGGGGGTTGTATGCAAAAGATACGCATTACGATAAATACGAATTAGCCACCAATATACTCCGTCCTTCCTACATAAGCTTCGAGACCGTGCTGGGTGCCGAGGGAATGACCTTTCAGTACTACGGCCAGATCTTTGTGGCATCGTATGTAAAAAGAAACGTGATGTGTAATGGCCAAGAATATTCCTTCAGAACAATAAAAGATACGGTGCTGGGAAATCCCCAAGGAATTGATCAAAGCAGGGAATACGCAATTGCCTCCAAGGAAAGGGCCTTCCTTGACACCATCTATCGGAGCAAAGATTATTATTTTGACAATTTGTCTCCCTTGAATTGGGACAAGGTATTTGAGCTCCTGCCAATCTATGAAAATAAAAAAATGATTAAAAAAATAAAAGGATACTACGATAACTATCTTGCCACCAAATAACGTGCTATGACCTTACACCCACCTACCCATAAAAACATTTTGTTGCAGATTTTAACTGATATCTACGCAGATACTACGCTAGGGCCATTTTTGGGCTTCAAGGGTGGCACGGCAGCCTATTTATTCTATGGCCTCGATCGTTTTTCTGTTGATCTGGATTTTGATTTGCTTGATGCAACAAAAGAGGATTACGTTTTAGAGAGAATAGGAAAAATTATGCAAAAATACGGCACATTAAAAGAAGCGGAAAAGAAACGATTTAATCTGCTTTTTATTCTTTCCTACGATCAAAAAGCAGCACATGCGCAGAATGTGAAGGTTGAAGTGAATCGCAGAAATTTTGGATCAAAATATGGCTTGAAATCTTACATGGGTATTTCTATGCTGGTTATGGTGCAAGAAGATATGTTTGCCCATAAATTAATGGCAATGTACGAAAGATTAAGAAAAACAAATCGTGATATTTTCGACGTATGGTTTTTTGCCAAAAATAACTGGCCCATCAATAAAAACATTGTAGAAGAAAGAGCCAAAATGCCCTTTACAGCATTTCTCCAAAAATGCATTTCTGCATTGGAAGGTTTTAATGATCACAATATCCTAGATGGTATGGGCGAACTCTTAACCGAGAAACAAAAAGATTGGGCGCGCGCAAAACTGAAAAGTGACACGCTTTTTTTGCTTAAATTAATGCTGGAAAATGAAAAAGATGCCTAATTTATGTTCTTGCTTTATACACAACTACATCTGCGGGCGCCTTGATGCTTCTGTCGGCTCTTTCGCGACTCAACTTGCCCCCCAAAGACTGAGGTATATCAGGAATATGATATCCAGCTTTCACGATTTCCTGGATTCGACCTACTAATTGCGGATTGTCAGTTTCCTGAGTGGCAACGATTCGTACATCAAATTGTTTCACTTCTGTAAAAGGTTGTCCCTCTGATAAGTTAATTTGCGAGACGCCATACATTTCTTTAAGTTGTCTTTCTAGGGTGCTCACCGCTTCTTTTATGGTCTTCCCTGATTCTAGGGCGCTTTTAGCTTCTTGCATGATACGCCGATCATCCGCCGCCAGGGGATCGCCTTCCTCAAGATTCGATCTTACTGATTTAACCAGTTCTAATGCAGCTGTAGTATCATTCGAACTTTCGAATCGCCTTACGTCTTGTAATGCTATTATGACTCTATGGGCTGAATCTTTGTGATTTTCGTAATTTTGAAATTTTTTAAATCTTTCTTCAGGAGACTCCTCGCCGGCCGGTTGCTCTGGCAATCCCATGCCTCTCCTGATTTCTTTAATTTTTCTTTGATCCTCTACTTTCTGGCGTCTTTCCACGTCTTCTCGTTTCCAACTTTTCCCTTGCAGGCCCTCAAGGCGTGCCTGCAGTAAAGCTGGATCCCCTGTTCTTACAAACTCCGCTCCAGCCTTCTTTAATGTTGCATGAAAAAGATGCATTTCCTCTGGTGACATGCGGCCCACTTGTGCTACAAGTTCTTGGCGCGATGGTAAATCTTCGGACACACCCGCCTGGTTAAACATATTTTCTAAGCCACGTGTGGTGGATCCACGCGCCTCGGTGACTTCTTTTGTTGCTCGCTGTGCTTGTTGCGCTCGCTCAATGCGCTTTTGCTTTTCTTGGTAGAGTGCATCACGGGTGGCGCGTATGCCTTGCCATTCTTCCAAATCACCCGGTTTCAGTTTTGATCCTGATGCAACATTTTTAGCAATACGTTGGAGCCTGCCTTCAACGTATGTTAGTGCATCATCAATACCTTCTACGCCTGGCCGTGATGTGCCACCAACAATGCTGTCGAGCTTCAACGCATCTGCGCGGTCTTCGTGCGCAGCCTTACGGCCTTGCTCGGTGTCATCATATGTTTTCGAAAATTTTTCGATCTCCCTGGCGAGATCACTCATGCCCTTCTGGACATCCTCAAATGACATGGGTTTCACGCCTCTTTTTTCTTGATCCAATTGATTAACTTCAGATGCAGCACCACGAAGATTGTCATCCCATTGAGCGCCACCTTCTAAAATGCGTTGTGCCTTTTCATAACCTCCATCCGCGGTTTCTCTGCCAACATTAGAAAACATTTCTCGTATTTTCGGATCTTGCACGCCCGGGCCTCTCTCGGCCATATCATAAAATCTATTCGCAGTAGTTGCGGCGCGTTGGGTTTCTGTTGGCTGGGCTTTTTCTGGATCTGGATTGACCATATAGAAAATCATTTTGTCGTTACCGCAGCACCCCGCCCCACTCCACCACGGTAAAGCCTTTGCGTTGGGGGGTGTGAATAGTAAACCCTTGTACTTCAATAGGCTTCTGGAGAGGCGTAAAATCCATCAGAATACGAATTACGGTATCGGGCTTAGGAAAAATAGTAAGCGGTGCCAATTCGTTCATCACACTATTCCCCATAAAAGTGACAAAATACCATGGCGCGCCCTGCATGCGCGGCTCCCAAAATTCCATAAAGTCACCGGCTTCTTTGGTGTTCAACCCCAATTGGCTAAGCTTTTCGATTAAAAACGAGTGTACGTCTTGTTGCGCCACCACAAACCCGCGCGTAGGTTGTTGATATATACCACCTCTCCCCTCCCAAAAAAGGTACGGGTACGTTTTTTCTGAACTCACTTCAATAAGATTTCCTTGCGGATCCGCATGTACCACCCACTCACCATTATACACAGGCTCGGAAAAGCTCATGCCACCCTTGGGTTCAATCTTAACCCTCACCGTAGTTGGTTTCTCGGGATACAAATAAATTACAGGCTTGCCGCATTCAGCAAGGGGAATAAACTGCGTGCCCTGAAATTTAATCAAACGGCCAAATGGGTCCACCCAGAAAAAAAGTGGATGCATTACACTAAATTGTTCATAGGACATGCGCGTAGCCTCATCCATGGGGTGATAGCCGTTATAGAAAATTTTCAGCGTCGGATCTTGCGAATCCTTGAATTCATATACCACATCATTCTGTGTGGTACGCCCACGAGGAGTAAGTCGCGCTAACAAACTTTGTGGCTGCACAGAGGCATAATTAATACTTCCGCAGCCTCCCCTGTCGGTTCCTTGATATGTTTCGCGGGTTGTAGTGCCATTGTCCCACTGTAGTTGCGCAGTGCCATCAGCAGTCACAAGATCAAATGTCGCCTCATAAATGCCTGTGGTGCCATCAGATAATCGCACATAAAAAGCTCCGCCTTGGATGTTGGGGCCACCAGATCGTTCATGAGGTCCATAAGATGATTCATATGATGGTCTCTCATCCATATCGGTGTACACATCGCCGACTACAGGATGCGTGAAAACCGCTTTCTTGCCCTGAAGGGTAAACCATGAATTAACGAGCTTTGGTTTTGCTAAAACTTGCCGTGGTGTGCGCCCCACCAAGGTGGACGGTAATTCTAGCGCTGGCACCGTGGTGGTAGTATCTATTACCAAACCTTGCCTGCGGAGCCCATCACCTTCAAATATATCATCAGAATACTTGGTAAGTAAGGTGATGCTCTCTCCTTTGCGCACCATGCGATAAAACGCCGGCCCTGGCTCTGGCCCCTCATAATCCGCAGAGAGAATAAACATATCGCCACCCGTAAACGGCCCTTGGGCAAATGTACCTACACTAAAGTACTGCGCATACTTGGCGCGCTCTCCCCCTAGTAAGGCTAAATCTTGCATGAGCTCTGGAGTTGCCTTCCACACTATAGTTTCCGGACTTTCCTCAATTTCCTTAAAAGCAGGGGGCGCCTCTTGCTGCGTAGTATGCAGCGCAATATACACCCCACTACCTACTCCCAAGGCCGCCACAAACACTACGACACATATGGTGAATAACTTCATAGGTATTATTTTTTAAAAGTAATGCTTCCTTGTTGTAATTGAATTTTGTGAGCCGGCGACATGATGGAACGAGCAGCAATGATATGCAGTTGTGTGGCGCGCTCCTTGGCATTCATTAATGCGACTTGCAATGCCCGTGACCGCGTAGGGAATATGGTGTAGGTTACTTCGTGGGGCGAGAAGGAAATTCCTACGGCCAAACCTTGTTGCGTTGCCACCGAGAACATCTGATCAAACACGAAGTTACCTAAAGAATAGAATATCATGGCATTTTTGTATACCTCGAGTGGCTGAATTACATGAGGGTGACCACCAAGCACTACGTCAGCCCCCGCATCAATCATGGCATGCGCCTGTTTCTGCTGAAGCTTGGAGAACCCATTGTTATACTCAATGCCCCAATGCGGCATCACCACAAGAAAATCTACCGAACTTCGTAGCTTGGTAAGCTCTTTAAGAACTGCGTCAAACCCCTTACCATACAGGGCATGATACCCCACAAACCCCACCTTTACCCCGCGCACTTCTTGCACTACTGATACATGATCTTGATTAAAATAGTCACCAAAATAGTGCAAGCCAACTTTGGTGAGATTTTCTTTGGTCTGTGCAAACCCCTTGGCACCAAAATCACGCGTGTGGTTATTGGCAAGTGAAAAAGTGGTGAAGCCAAGTTTTTTCAAAAATGGCGCAAGCGCCTCGTCAAAGGTAAATGTGGTATTCATGGGGTGCAAGGGCTTGGGCTTAAAATTCGTAAGCCCACCTTCCAGATTCCCCACGGTAATATCTTGCCCATCCAAAAACCGCAGAATTTTCTGGAATGGATACCATTTATTTTTGTCCTTAATAACTTTGCGAATATTACGATCCAGCATCAGGTCACCTACCGCCAACATAGTAAATGCTTTTTCTTGTATTGCTTCGCCCTGGGTAAACAACCCCGTAATATAGCTGGTGGTTTCCATGATGGTAGCATCCCCTACTACCTTGGCGGAATTGCTGTGGTTGAGTAATCCAAAATGCCGTGCTCCTTGCGCATCAAAAATTTTAAGCAATAAGCGCAACCCAGGCTTGGAATCAATGTCCAATGTTTTTATGCCTTCATAATCAAAACTTTTCAGCACCGTGATACTTTTGGTGTCATGAAATTCCGCCGCAGGAAGCGGCAAGTAATGAGAAAAATCAAAAGAGCCAATTACCAAAGCATCCGCAGGCAAGACACGCGAAAGCACGGCGCCCAACGCGTCTACTTCAGTATCAGATGCGGTATCTTTTACGATAATCGGAATAACCGTGGTTACGGGGAAAAACTTTTTTATATACGGAATAATGTTAAAAATGCCATGCTCTTTTTCAAATGGCTGGTCATTAAGATTCACCACGCCTTGCTGCACTAAGTCGTGAATTATGCTTTCCGCAGGAGCCAATGCTTTTTCTGTGGAGGCATTCCATACTCTGTTGGTAGCAATAAAAGGCCCTTTGCCTGCAGCAAAATGGTTGGGGCTTAGCAGCACCACCACGGAAGGCGCTTGCGAGGCAATGCGAGTAAATGCTTCTTGAATCAACTTTTCTGCCAGCAAGTGGTGCGGCACCACCATACCCCTTACATAATTTGTGGGCTGCACGCTTGCATTACTTACCGCATACGCATAATAACCGCCCAGGAGGGTGGCGGTTATGGTAAAAAGCATGCCCATGATTTTCATAGAATCCCTTTTAACTCTTCTCTCATCTGCTCGGGCGTATGCACGCCATAAAACTTTTTAAGTGTGCTGCCGTCTTTGCCCAGAAGCGCAAAGCTTGTTTGATAACTTACCCCGTACTGCTTATTCATGGCCTTTTCCGTGTCCACATTCACACGAATGCCTATCATGGGTAATTTGTTCTGCAATGCATCTTTAAAGAATTGTTCAAGATGCGGCTCTTGCTCACGGCAACTGGTGCACCAATCTGCGTAAAAATATAACAGTATACTTTTGCCGCTCTGTTGCGCATCAGCAAGTACCGCAGGAGTATATTCTTTATAATTTTCTGTTTCAGTATAGGGAATCTTTTCGCTCGTTAACCCCGCCTCCCCCACTACCGCAG
>CAYHRN010000010.1:0-20545 GCA_964359155.1 uncultured Gammaproteobacteria bacterium
CTGCAAGATGCTAATCACCAAGAAATCGCAGTCGTTCCTGCACAGGCACAGGGTGAATGGATGACAGAAAACTTTGTACCATTTGAGGCAACGCTCACTTTTGAGAAACCCACTGCCACCACAGGATTTTTAGTATTTAAAAAAGACAACCCATCAGGGTTGCCCGAGCATGATCAAAGTTTTGAAATGCCCATTCGGTTCTAACAACATCATTTATGAATCTCCGTAACAATGAAATGGCACGCCGTCGTGTACGCAAAGTAAAACTCCACGCGTTGCGCACGAAATACGCCGCAAGTAAAAAAGAAACCGAGCATGCAGCCATACTGGCTAAAATTGCCAAGCTTGCCCCATGGCTCACAAAAGAAGAGTTTCTGAACGGTAGCCGCGGGCTTTAGCCCGCGCCCCACGCAGCCTAAAGGCTGCGCCTACCGTTATTTTACTCCATTTAATATCTCAATCGCTTTATCAAGCTGCGGATCGCGATCAGCATCGCGGTCCTCTTTTGTTTCCTTCACTTCAAAGTCTGGTTTGATCCCCACTTCATTAATTTGGCGCCCCTTGGGAGTAAGCCAACGAGCAATAGTAATTTTCACCGCACTTCCATCGGCAAGTTTTTGCAATTCTTGCACACTCCCCTTGCCAAATGTTTTCTCACCCACCAGCTTCGCCCTGCCATAATCTTGCAAGGCACCGGCCATAATTTCGCTCGCGGATGCCGAACCTTCATTCACCAATACTACGGTGGGAATACTAGCCAGCACACCCGAACGCACGGCCGGATAGTCTTCAGTACGATCACGCCATTGCTCTTTCACGGCAATTTCCCCAGGGCGCAACCAGTAGGAAGTAAGGTCAATTGAAGCGTCGAGCAGCCCCCCGGGGTTATTGCGCAAGTCCAGAATAATGCCTTTTGATTTTTTCGCCATCAACGCATCTACTGCGGCAGCAAAATTGGCACTTACGCGTTCGTCAAAATCTAAAATTTTAATATACGAAAAGCCACTTTTATCTTCTGATTTCACACTCACCACATTAATACGATCGCGCGTAATAATAAATTCCTTAGGCTCATCGAACCCTTCACGGAAAACAGTCAAGCGAACAGGAGTCCCCTTTTTGCCACGAATTTTAGTAACAGCCTCTTCCACGGACATGGAATCTGTTTCTTCTTTTTCAATTTTTACAATCCAATCTTTGGCCTTGAGCCCTGCACGTTCCGCAGGGGTACTTGGCAAGGGCGCAATAATCGTAAGTTTTTTATTTTTAATCCCCAGTTCTGCCCCAATACCATCAAAAGCGCCTTTTAATTGCTCGTCAAACTTTTTCATAAGGGCAGGGTCTAAATACACCGTATGGGGGTCACCCAAACCCGAAACCATACCCTTCAAGGCGCCGTAAAACAATTTTTCATCGGCGACTGGTTGATCTAAATATTTAGTCTGGACAATTTTCCACACATCCCAAAACTGTTTGAAATTAATGTCTTTGAGTTTTATAGTTTTGGGCGGTTTGGCCTGCTGATTCACCACTTTACCCTCGGCGTAAGGCGTAATCTCACCATAGCTACTCCCCTGGCCAAAAGAAAAGCCCACGCCAAACACCACTATGAGCAATAGCGTGATGATGATCGTTTTGACTGATCGATCCTGGCTATTCAAAAACATAACTTTATTATTCAACTCTTTGTATATCCGCACCTAACCCACGCAGTTTTTCTTCAATACGCTCATACCCACGGTCAATCTTTTCAGCTTCATGCACCACGGTTTCTCCTTGTGCCACAAGCCCTGCGATCACCATGGTGGCACCGGCACGTATGTCGAGTCCTTTAATCTCTTGCCCATACAAAGGGGTGGGGCCGGTAACTACCACACGGTGCGGATCGGCCACAATGGCATTTGCGCCCATTTTAATAAGCTCGGCAATATACCCCATACGACCTTCATACATGGGATCATGGATAAGGCTCGTGCCCGTGCATTGCGTAGCAAGTACCCCAAACGGCGCCTGTAAATCGGTAGGAAATCCTGGGGAGGGCAATGTTTGTAATCGAAAAGCCCGCAAAGCGGATGAGCTATGTTGTACCTCAAGTACATTGCCATGTAAAGACCACGGCACGCCAATGCGTTGTAATGTAAGCAAGATCACATCTAAATGCTCGGGAACAACAGGCGCGATGCGCAGTTGGCCATGAGTTAAGGCCGCAGCTACTGCGAAGGTTCCAATTTCAATTTGATCAGGAATAAGAGTATGTTCGGCACCACGAAGCGGAGAAGTGCTACGAATAGTAAGCGTGTGAGTGCCAATCCCCTGAATGTCGACACCTAATTTTTGTAAAAATGCACACAAATCTTGTACATGTGGCTCAGAAGCGGCAAGACGAATCGTGGTGAGTTGAGCAGTCAATGCAGCGGCCATAAGAGCATTCTCCGTGGCAGTAACAGAAAAATTGGTATACGTGAGACCTCCCTGTAAAGATGCAGCAGAAAATCGGTATACTCCCTCGTGCACTTCTACCGTAACTCCCAGCATACGCAATGCAGTAATATGATCGTCTAATGATCGATTGCCAAGAATACAACCTCCGGGCTCGGGAAGCTCGGCCTCTCGGAAACGCGCCAATAAGGGCCCAATAAGCAGCACACTAGAACGCATCGACTTCACGGCTTTTACGTCAAGTGCTCTAATGTCTACATTGTTGCAACAAATACGCACCGTGTGTTCGTCATCCCAGGACGCCTTTGCTCCTAAACTCTGCAAAATGCCTAACATTTTCTCTACATCAGTGATGCGAGGCACATTTTTGATAATGCATTCTTCTTGTGTCAATAATGTTGCTGCAATAATAGGGGTCGCAGCATTTTTCATGCCCGAAATAGTAACATCGCCCTTAAGATGATGACCGCCTTTGATGATAAATTTCATATTTCCAATGCCTGCAGCCCTGGCAACTTTTCACCCGCCAAAAAAGAAAGCATCGCGCCGCCCCCGGTACTTACATGGTCTACAAATGAGGCCATCTTGGTTTTTTGTAAACAGGCAATCGTCTCCCCTCCCCCCACCATGCCAAATGCTTTTCCCTTACTTCGACTTGCAATAAAACGCCCCAATGCCACTGAACCATGGCTGAATGGGGCCTGTTAAAATTTCCCCATGGGGCCATTCCAAATAATCGTTTGCGCTTTTCTAATATAGCTCGCGTACAGCCTAATTGTTTCAGGGCCAATATCCATGATGCGTTCACCTGCCTCCACCTGTTGAGGAGGCTTTACTGCATATTGAAATTTTGAGTTGTGAGTTTTGTGGTGTGAGTTTCCCATCACCACTACATCAAGAGGAAGTACTACCGCAGAGGTACTGAGTAATTTTTCGGCACGATGAAGCTCTTCTTGCTCGTACACCGAGTCCCCAATATTATAGCCTTGGGCTTTCAAAAATGTGTTTGCCATCACGCCGCCCAACAGCACATAATCGGCCTTACCAATACAATGCTCTAAGATACTAATCTTGGTATGTATCTTGGCTCCTCCCAAAAGCAGCACCAAAGGATGTTTCGGTTTTTTCATGACCCATTCCAATACTTTTATTTCCTGCGCTAGAAGTAATCCTGCATAGGAGGGCAAAAGTTTGGGCACACCCACCACACTCGCATGCGCGCGGTGGCACACGGCAAATGCTTCGTTCACATATATGTCGGCCAATGCAGCCAATTCTTGCGCAAACCCTTTATCATTTATTTCTTCCCGCGGGTCGTGACGAATATTTTCCAATAATACTACATCGCCATTACGCATGGCATCTACTGTTTTATGAACCTTCGAGCCCACGACGGCAGTACAAAAATCCACAGGGGTTTGTAACAAGCGTTCTAATCGGCGAGCTATGGATTCGAGTGAATCATGCGGGTTACTCAAGTGACTTACCAGAATAAGTTTGGCACCTTTTGCGCGAAGATACTCAAGGGTAGGCAAGGATTCCGTAATTTTCGTATCGTCAAGAATAACTCCCTGATCATGGGGTACATTAAAATCCACGCGCACCAGTACGCGCTTTCCTTTATAACTCCTACATTGCTTGAGGGTTTTCATGGGACTTTATATTAATCCATGCAATTCCTGTAAGGAGCACCAACGCTGCCAATACCGACCAGAGAATACCGAGCGAAGGCAATGCCAAGTATCGCAGCGTATCCCAAAGCAGTAGCGCTGTTGCGGCATGAAGGCCTACTTGATACGCAACTGCATAGGGTAATGTAAGCCCACGCATCTTTGCAATGCCTTGAATTAAAAACGCACCAAGTACTACTACCAGAAGATTCATACTCAAAAGAACAAAAAACAGCAACAGGGTGAACATGCCCAAAAGGGGCAACAAATATCGTACAAAGGTAGCAGCGCTTTGCGCTAAAGATTGAACAATGTCCTTCGTAAGAGTAATGGGTGGCAAATCTTTTAATTTCACCACTTCAATCTTCTGCTGTATATCATTACTTTTACCTACTCCCAATGCATCCTGTGCCAGGAAAAATAGTGCATTGCTTTTCTGAAACTCCTCAAAGGAAAAAGGAATACTGGTATTAATCACCCCGAGATTATCAACGCCCGGCACTACAAATGCCGGCGGCATGGGTATAGTAACTGCCTCCTTGGCATTACTCTGTGCCTTGCCATCTTGTATGGTAATCACCAAATCAGGCGGGTATACCACGGTGACAAAACTCTCAATGCCCTTCACCGATGAGTTAAGTGCGGGAAATGTTTTGATGCTCAGCACCACCGCAATCAGCAAGGCGCAACAAAATACCAACTTAAAAAAATACTTCCACGAAAATGAGAAGGGCTTATTTGTAAGCTCGTGGTACAACAACGGCGAGTAAATACTTTGTGCAATAGTACGGAATAATGTCATAAAATCATTAAGGTTAGTATAGCACATTTTTACAACAATCCCCTCTTTTTCAAGGCAGGCACGGCGTGGCTTAAAATGCCCGATCCATGGCGGATATGCTGTGCTTCTAGGTCATGGGGCGTAATCCACTGCATCCCGGTAATATCGCCACTCGGGGTAAGCGTACCTTGCCAGGTATGTACCAAGTATAATTGCGTAATAATTTTGCCGCGCCCCCTGGGCGCTTTAAGGGTATAGTTACTCAAATGTTCAATATCGGCTGCGTGTACTTCTACATTCAGCTCTTCATGTAATTCTCGTATCAACGCCTGTATATAATCTTCTCCCTCTTCTACATGCCCCCCGGGCAGCACAAAATACCCAGGACGCCGCGTGGAAGGTACGATAAGAATATGCCCTTCTCGTATAAATACCGCACGCGATTTATAAATCGGGGGCTTGGGTGCTATATCCATAGTTATAGTGCTTCGAGTTGTGCCAGATACTTCTTAATCTCATGTAAGAGTGCGTGATCCCAGTTATTACGAAGCCCTTTCATCACATGATGATACCCCCACACCGCATCGTCTTTGGTCTGCTGCAAGATACTCCACGGATCATTTCCCTGCCGAATGGTATCCATTTTGTCGTAGAGATTGTACAACATGTCGGCTGCCTTAATGGCTTTCACCTCAGGCGTGGCATTCAGAAAACGCTGATACTGATGTTCTTTCAAATTTCGGTACGATAATCCGGGCGGATCCGTGAGCGCCTCCACTAAATCGCCCACATAATCACCAAATGTAGTGCGAATTTCGGGCAATGTCACCTTGGTGTCCTCTACCACATCATGCAGCAACCCCGCGATCACCACATCTTCTTCAAAGCCTGCACGCTGCAACATAAGGCCCACGCCAAATGGGTGCACGATATAGGGCACCTTGCTGACTTTCCGTACCTGGCCTGCGTGGGAGGCCGCGGCCATGTTCATCGCCCTGTAGATGCGTTCAGAAAATATGGTATTCATATTGATTTAAAGCGCGGCCTTGTGTAATGAAAAAATAGTCCTCACCACGTCTTCCACCGGCACTTCGCCAATTAACATATCATCCACAGGAAGTTTGGTGAGAATTGCCGCGGCAGCAGCCTTTACGCTATGATGCGGCACCTTAAGCACCGCACGAAGTGGCTCATATTCTATAATTTCACCATACAAAGCAAGGTCGTGTTTGTCGACACTATTCGTAAACGTAATGGTAATTAGTTTGTAATCTACATACTGTGCCACTAATGCCGCCAACGCGCCGTCGTACAAAATAGTGCCATGATCAATAATAATAACCCGTTTACACAACGCCTCTACATCTTCCATGTTATGAGAAGTAAGAAGGATAGTCGTTTTGCGCTCTTTATTATACCGCGTAATAAATTCACGCATTGTTTGTTGCGAAACTACATCCAGCCCCACCGTGGGCTCATCCAAAAACAACACTTTGGGCTGATGAATCAATGCCGCAATAAGCTCACACTTCATGCGTTCCCCTAATGACAACTTACGTACCGGCGTGGCCAAAAGATGCGCAACTCCTAATAGATGCGATAATTCTTCCACGGTCGCTTGAAACTGCGCCTGCGGCACTTGGTAAATTTCTTTGTTCAAACGAAAGGTTTCCCATGCAGGTAAATCCCACCACAATTGCTGCTTTTGTCCCATCACAATACTGCACTGTTTCAAGTACGCCGCCTTGCGCTCCCATGGCACAAAACCCAACACGTCTGCAGTGCCGCCTGAAGGGTATAAAATACCTGAAAGCATTTTAAGTGTGGTGGTTTTCCCCGCACCATTAGCACCTAAAAAACCCACGAGCTCTCCTTCTTCCACCGTGAACGAAATATCTTTCACTGCCGATACTATGTTCTTTTCACGATGGAATACACTTTTCAGTGACGCTAAAAATCCTCCACCTTGTTGATAGCTTATATACTGCTTCGAAAGATGTTGTACATTGATCATGTGCATACTCACGCTGCCGAACTATAGTGCCGCAAGGCATAATACCACCATTTACGCGCCACAAAAAAAAGCATCACAGAAAAGCCAACAATATACCACAACTCCGCATTACTCCAGGTGCCTACCACGTATTTGGCCGGAATATTCCCGGCCACGGCAATGGGGATAATATAGAATACCACATTACGCCATCCTTGAGGCAACACATCCAAGGGGAAACGATTGAGATATTGAATACTCGTATACCATCTTCCTACACCAGTAGGAATTAATGTCCAGAAATGGAGCGAAGAGCACAGCAATGCGAAAGAAAAACAAATAAGATACGCTGCCCCCATGAGCACCGAGTACCCCAATAAAGACATGAAGCTCACGCCATGCGCAACAAGAAAAACTCCAAAAAATCCTAGAACAGGAATCAAGGCAAGGGTATCGAAAAAATCAAGTCCTGCACTAAACGAAGTAAAAAAAAGTACACTTATGGGTTTGGTGATCGTGAAATCATATTGCCCTTTACGTAAATATCGCAAAGGAAACCAGAATAATAAATTTCTCTGGAACGTGATATTAGCTAATAACTCAATAACAAAAAGAGAAATTACTAATACAGGAACGTTCTGCGGTGTCCATCCGGCGAATGCAGGAATATGGCGAAAGATGGTATCAGCAAAGATCAAATACAATCCGACACGTCCAAGCTTCCCGAGTATCCCAAAAATAAGTGACGGACGATATGCCGTATGGCGAAGAATGCCCATGCGAGTAAGTTGCCTTATAATCCTATAGTACTGTTTCATACACGGTTATCCTCCTACGGCTCGATAATGTTGTATCCCGCGACGCAAGAGCACCATACCAAGACAGAAAAGAATGACAAGCCAGATGAGGGCACCAAGGAGCGCTTCCCACATATCAGATTGGCTGATGGTACCTAAAAGAATCTGTGTCGGCACACCTACAATATACCGAAAGGGCAACGCATCAAATAGGGTGCGCCATCCAGGCGCAAAAAGCGTTAATGGCAAAAAGGACCCTGCGGCCACTTCGGCCATAACCCTCGCCACATAATTGATACCCCAGACTTCTTCCATCCAAAAAGCTAAGAGTGCAATAGGATAAAAAATAAAAAAATGCAGCACCAAGGCAAGGGGAAGGAAGAGAAGAAATGCAAGGAAAGAAAAAGGGGTTACGTGAAGCACGATAAGTTTCCCCGCCCATAGCATCATGATCCCCAATACTACGAGCGCGGCGGAAAGTGGTAGCACTTTACTGGCAAGGTTACGGGAAAAGTAGTACCAAGAAATACGCAATGGTTTCACTAAGTAGGCAGAAAGCATGCCCTGGTAAATATCGTCAGCTATCTCATCGCCCTGTGCGGTGAGCCAAAATGTCCACGTAAGGAACCCGGCGATAATCAAGTACGTAATCATCTGCCCTTCGGTATACCCACCAATCACCCCACCACCTTGTGCGCGAAACACATACACCCACAGCGCAATCGCCACTAGTGTAGTAAACACATTCCCTAGCACTTCCAAAAGAATGTTCAGCCTGTGCGCCATCATTTCTTGCAATGCCGCGGTAAAAATATACCAATATGTTCGCATAAAACGCGACACGTAGATTATTAATTTTTTTTCACATCATCACTCTTCCCCATAATCCGTGCCAAGAGGAGTGACCCCGCGACCACCACCAAGGTAATCACTGCGGCATATAAAAACTTCACCCACATGGAATCGCGCTGCAAAGGAAACAGCGCTTCAATTGCTGTTTTAATGGCATCATTCCACGCAAGCCCTGCCACAAACCCCAAGCCCGCCATAATATAACCCAATGTTTTATCACGCACCTCGCGTTCGAGCTGCTTACTCTTCTCCTGAAAATGTTCTAACATAAATTTACGCGGCTTTTATAAAATCATACACCCCTAAAAGAAAATCCACGCGCGCAAGTTCTTCTTTACTATACCACCGCACTGCGCCTACTTCTGCATCCGAAGCCTTGGGCACTCCTTCTAGTATACGTGCTTTATAGCACACCACAAAAGTGGCAACTTCGCTCCCATCTGCCATACGCCACGTATGCGATTGTGATAACGGCACTAATCCGTGAACGGAAATACGAATTCCTAACTCTTCTTCACACTCACGCTTGAGCGCCTGTTCCGGCGACTCGCCTGCATCTACCATGCCCCCGGGCAATTCCCATTTACCATGGGCGTCGGGGATACTCGCATCGTTGCGTTGCTGCAATAACACCCTGCCTTGCGCATCGGTGATAAGCGCAATAACCACCACGTGTTGCTGTAATGATGAATTTGCCATAAAAATAGTATTACAAATATCCTAATTTGGAAAATAATCGTACCGACGGCGGCGTTGATTTAAAATTCTTAAGCTCTGAAGGGTGCACCCAATGATACTCTTGTAAATCACTCTTCAACACAATTGGAATCTGATGGGCATCTTTATTATGTATCACCACCTTATAGACATAAAACTTCATCTCGCATATCACCTTCTCACCTGTTGCCAATGTCTTTTCAGATTCTCCGGTATCAGCATCATCAATAAGCTCAAGTGAATACGGTGAAAGATCGAATCCAATCTCTTCTTGAACTTCTCGTACTAATGCTTCGAGCTTTTCCTCGCCCTCCTCTACGCCCCCTCCAGGGATATGCCAACAATCCACATACACATCGCCTCCTTGAGGATCTTTTTTACCTTGGAAAAGCTTGCCATCTTTTGAAAAAATCATGGCAACGACAATAGTTCTTTGGATATGGCGCAGCATAATGTAATGTTATGTTTCTTGTCGTTCAATCTCCTTGAGTGCACGTACCACTTCATCATGAATGGCAGGTCCATTACTAATAATAAATTCATTATTAGTATCGTTACGTTCAGGTGCACCTGCAAAATCAGTAATCTTAGCACCAGCCTCACGGGCAATTAATTTGCCGGCAGCAAAATCGTACAGTTCGCTCCCATGTACCATCATGGCTTCAATCTTGCCTTGGGCAAGAAGCGACAAATCTAGTGCGGGTGACCACATCAGGGTAAGCCTTCCAAAATCCCTCTTACCAAGCTCAATGCCCAACATGTGCTGATACTTTTCGCTGGTATTCCAGGCGCAGTTATACGCAACCGTAGCCTTGGGAAACGCTACTTCATTACTCACTTTAATAGATGCGCCATTGAGCAATGCACCTTGCCCCCGCATGGCGGAGTAGGTATTGTTAAGAATCGGATGATGCACCACGCCCATCATGGCCTGCTTATTTTTATAAAGACCAATCGAGACTGAAAACTGCGGAATTCCCAGCACAAAATTATACGTACCGTCCAGCGGGTCAATATAAAAAGTATACTCGGATTTTTTATCCATAAACCCGCGCTCTTCAGAAAAAATGGAATAGGTAGGAAACGCTGTTTCAAGCAGTTTAATAATCGCCTCTTCCGACTCGGTATCGGCCTTGGTTTTAAAATCTCGTGCCGTGCTTTTCTGCGCCGTCACCAAACTTTGGCCAAAGTACGTGCGCAGCACTTCACCCCCTGCCTGCGCGGCCTTAATGATGTGCTGAATGTCTTGGGTCATATGATTTGACGAAATAATGTGATGCTTAAGCATCATGCCGTGTAGCCACGGCCCGCGCCCATTATTTAAACGCGGCGCGTGCACTACTTCAATAATCCCAAATAATCTAAACCCAAATAACCCACCTCCACATCGGTAAGTCTACCACTACGTAAGAGTTTCCGGAACTCGTCGAGCGAAAGCTCTACCGGTTCAAGAAATTCATTGGCATCGGGTTTGGGCTCTGCCACTTTTTCACATTGAGTAGCCACAAAACAATAGCGCTCCCCCGCAGAATAGGCGTCAAGGATCGATCGAGTAACCAATTGCAATTTCCCTGCATATCCAGTTTCTTCAAGAAGTTCTCTTTGTGCAGCCTGTTCTGGCGTTTCATTTGCATCCATTCCCCCTCCGGGAATCTCACAGAGTATTTCATCAGGCCCCGGACGATATTGTTTTACCAACACCACAGTATTACGCTTGGTAATAGGCAAAACACAAATAGGAGAAAACCAAACTTGAAGATAATAATCCTCAACCCGGCCATCTGGTAATTTAAAATCTACCCGCTCAATAACCCTCTTATATTTTTGAAACACGATCTCGCGCTTCAGTGCCTCCCATTTTTGTAGTGGCATAGTAAAAAATACATTATACACTCTCAAACCCTTCGAAATAGGGTGGCGCATGGGGGCCAAGGATCTTTTTAACTTCATAGGTGCCGCGCGTATATGATTTTCCATCTTGCATGAAATGCACCACTTCTTTCATTATAATACTTGCCACGGGCCGGGAAAGTTTTTGATCCCCTGTAGTTTCCCGCAACGGGAATTCACCTTCCAGCCAATACAAACGCTGTCCTTGTTTTAAAAATGAATAACTCTTCCCTGCCTCCAACTTGCGTGGAATGCACTCCTCTGCCTTACGCTCACCACGTTCAAAGGCCGCATAATTCCGCAAATTTAAATCTGGATTGAATTCTACTTGAATGCCCATAAAAATAAATTACTTTTCACCATCAAACCGGTACTTACTGCCATCAGGCCGCACCACAAAGACCATATCTTGAATACCGCCTTCAAGCGGAGTGCCGCCCGAATTTGCCTTTGGCTGCAGGCGCATAATACTCTCAAGATGTTCTGCAGCTGCCGCACGTGCCTCCTCTTCGGTGGCATACTCGCCCTGAAATGTATATTCTTCATGCGCAAAACTGTCATACCCCCCAACGCGCCATGGCATGTTGTTATTTTCTCTTTTTCTTAGCATATTTTTTAAACCACGCGGCGATTGCCACATCATCATGTTGCTTCATAGCCACTTCAATAATAAACTTTTCCACTACGCTATTAGGGACTCTTACCTCATAATTATTCAAATACAAGAATCGCACGGCTGCAGTAAACGAAGTTCTTTTATTGCCATCACTAAATACATGATACTGCGCAAATGCAGAACAGTACACCGCTGCTTTAGTAAATAGTCCTTGATACAATTCTTTCCCACCAAATGTCATGGCAGGCTTTTGGATAATAGATTGAAAAAGACCGGTGTCGCGTACCCCATGCAGACCACCGGTCTCCTCAAGAATTTCATGGTGTATCACCAACACCTCATGTGCATCAAGATACACCATAATTATTTCTTGGCCAGTGCCTTAAGCGCGGGGCGATAACGGGCAATGAATTTCTTAGTCCACGCTAATACCTCGGGGCGAGGGGCTGCTGAGGGAACGTTCGCAGAAATTCTCCATCCATTATTTTTTTTGTCCTCCTCTACCATCACCATATCCCCTGGCTTTACGCCACGATTTTTAAGTGATTGCTTGGAAAGCACCACCGCCGCAGATGTGCCCACTGTTAATACTTTTTGAAGCATGCGATTGATATCAGCTTATTATAATGCAATTATAATCAACCTAACTTACCATGTCAAGCTGGTGACTTGCAATTCGTTCCCCCTCTCCGCCAGAGGCGGATCCGCATGGCGAGGAAAACACAAACTTTCCTTTAAACTTTTTGCCCTGCAATAATAAAGGCAACCAATAAGGGTCGTTAGGCCACATTTGAAGATACGGAATTTCCTCAACACTAAACCACTGGGGCTTCATTTCTTCACTTTCACTTGGCTCTCCTGTAAACGCATCTACCCTAAACACATGCATTTCTATGGGGTACGGCGCCTCATTGATCAACTGTAACACCCCCACATGCGCTATCGCAACCGCGTCCACTCCCGCCTCCTCCTGCATTTCTCGCTGCGCTGCGGCTTCAATACTTTCCCCTTCCTTGACCTTACCGCCAAACCCGTCCCACTTGCCCTTGCCAAATCCACGCTTTTTCATGCCCAGAAGTACCTTGTCGCCCTTTACGGCAATACAGAGGGTAGTGAGGAGTTTATTATTTTGCTCCATACAACTTTTGGAGGTTTAACCTCCGAAATATTAAATGTGGTACTTTTTATTCAGCAACAAAAAGGGATACCCCACGAAATCCTGCTCAAGGATTTTACATCCCGTCTTCTCTACAAAATCTTTCATTTCATTTGCTACTTTTTTGGTGTCTAAAATATATTCTTCACCCTTGTACTCCACCTCTACATAATCACCAAGCTCCTCTACACAATCCAGTGCAATTTCGTAATCCTTACACATAAATGTGGTGCGTTTTTTATCAACCACGATAAGCGGCTCGAAATTAAGTGCCTTGAAAATCTTCTTTGCCCCCTCAAGGCCATCAAACGTTACCTCATACTCATCACAGTGATACGCCTTACCATCAACACCGTACTGCCAGTTTTTATAATTCAAGGAATACGAGCCCTCCTCTGCACGTAATCTAAGCCATTCTTTAATGGGCTTTGTGGTAATAAAATTCCGATGGGCTGGCGTAAAGTACTCATCTCTCTGATATTTCTCGGATATACAGTTTCCATTCTTCTCCAAAAATTCTCGCAATAATTTGCTATCTTGAACACGTACTTTAATTTCTATTTCTTGGCTAACCATAATATAGTATGATTGTATCGTTTCTTACGCTTCTTGCCGTAACCTTATCGCCCTTCACCGTGATACAGAGTGTGGTGAGCATATTACTTCGCATAATATTTGCGTTTTTTCCTGAAAACTGTACCCTACTTATAGGTGGTGGGAGGGGTTAGCCGTGCCTTCCCACGCAGCTCGCAACGCGCGAGCACACGTCAACGGCACCACGAGGGTCAGGGGGGAGTCTAAGTAGCGGCGAGCGAAAGGACTCTTTCAAACCCCTGATACCTCGTGGTTTTTTCTTTAAAACCCCCTTTTCTTTCTCTAGACTCCGTGACACTTTTTAAACTTTTTGCCACTTCCGCATGGGCACGCGTCATTGCGCCCTACTTTAGCGCCCTCATTGGTGCGCACTTTGGCGGGCACGGTGTCGGGGCTTCTGGTACTTATCCCCTTCTCACTCATTTCTTTTGCAGGCGCGCCTAAGGTAATGCCTTGGCGCTTCAACAGCATGCCTTGCTCTTCTGCAAGTGCGGTGTGTGCTTGCAATTGCGCTTCGGCGAATTTGAAAATGCTATACACCACTTGGCTATCAATAGAAGTAAGTAATTGTGTAAATAAAGAATACGCCTCACGCTTATACTCGACCAGTGGGTCACGCTGGCCATACCCTTGCAAGCCAATGCCCGTACGCAAATAATCAATCGCGCTCAAATGGTCTACCCACAGCGTATCCATGGCACGAAGCACCACCGAACGCTCCACCCGCCCCATAAGTTTATGGTCGTGCGCGTTGAGTTTTTCTTCTAGATTTTTGTAATACGTAGCAATATGCCCGCTCAAGTATTCAATAATGGCCGTACGGGAGGCAACATCCTGAGGCACATCACCTGCCAAACTTTTCAAATCTTGTAATTTTTCACGCGCTTCTCCAGATAATGGCACAATGGTAGCAACCACCTCGGCAATTTCTTTAGTGTTCCACTGTGCTTCATCTTGATCAGCCGTGTGAAAAATGGTCACACGCTCCACTTCTTTATTTACCATCTCAAGAATGGTGTCGTTGATGCGTTCGTGCTGCAGCACCTCTAAACGTTTTTTATAGAAAATCTCACGGTGCTTATTCAACACATCGTCGTACTCAAGCAAGTGTTTCCGGATATCAAAGTTGTGGCCTTCTACTTTATGCTGGGCAGAGGCAATGGATTTACTCACCATACCGTGTTCTATGGGCATATCCTCGGGCATACCCAAACGCTCCATTACACCCTTAATGCGGTTGGAACCAAAAATGCGCATGAGGTCATCATCCAAGGAAAGAAAAAATTGCGAACTCCCAGGGTCACCCTGACGGCCGGCACGGCCGCGCAATTGATTGTCGATACGGCGGCTTTCATGCCGCTCCGTACCCATAATATGCAAGCCACCAAAAGCCACTACGCGATCATGCGCTTCCTGCCAAGACGCAGTATCTGCACCAGGATCCAGTTTGCCGCCCAAAATAATATCCACACCACGGCCGGCCATATTGGTAGCCACGGTCACGGTGCCTTCACGCCCTGCTTGGGCAATAATTTCTCCTTCACGTTCATGGTTTTTCGCGTTCAGCACTTGACACACAATCCCCTGCTGCGCCAGCAATTGCGAAAGGACTTCATTTTTTTCAATCGAAATCGTGCCAATAAGTACTGGCTGGCCTTTACTATGCCGCTCCTTTACTTCTTGCACAATGGCCTTAAACTTTGCCGGCTCATTTTTGTAAATTTTGTCAGCAACATCTTTACGCACGGTGGGGCGATTGGGCGGAATGGCCACCACTTCTAATTTATAAATTTTGGCAAATTCCTCGGCCTCGGTAAGGGCGGTACCTGTCATGCCCGCAAGCTTGGTGTACATGCGGAAAAGATTTTGAAACGTCACGGTACCCAAGGTTTGGCTTTCTTGCTGAATAGAAACGCGCTCCTTGGCTTCAATGGCCTGATGCAGGCCTTCGCTATAGCGCCTACCCACCATAAGGCGCCCTGTAAATTCGTCTACAATAATTACTTCATCATCTTTCACGACATATTCTTTGTCACGGTTAAACAAGGTACGCGCCTTCAGCGCTGCTTCCAAATGAAACACGGTTTCAATATCGTTGTCTTTCCATGGATCACGGCCCAATGATGTTGCAAGAGTAGCAATACCCGCATCGGTAAATGTGGCTGCACGCATTTTTTCATCCACATTAAAATCGGCAGTTGCAGCAAGCCCTGCCACCACCGCAGCATATTTGTAATAATCTTTACTTGCCTCGGCCTCGGGCGCAGAAATAATAAGGGGCGTACGCGCTTCATCAATTAAAATACTGTCAATTTCATCCACCATGGCAAAGTGCAGTGCACGTTGCACCATTTGCTCAAGGCTCCCCACCATGTTATCGCGTAAATAATCAAATCCAAATTCATTATTGGTGCCATACGTAATATCGGCCGCATAGGCCTCACGCCTTGGTACACTGCGCAATTCTTCACCACTCCCTAAATGCGTGGTGCGCCCTGCGATCGTGGGAGTAAAGAAGTATGACTTTTCATGATTCAACACCCCCACGCTCATGCCGAGCGCTGCATACAAGGGCCCCATCCACTCGGCATCGCGGCGCGCTAAATAATCGTTCACGGTCACCAAGTGCACACCATGGCCAGAAAGCGCATTCAAATACAATGGCAAACTAGCCACCAAGGTTTTGCCTTCACCAGTTTTCATTTCTGCAATCTGGCCGCGGTGCAGCACCATGCCACCCACCAGCTGCACATCAAAATGCCGCATCTTCAACACACGGCGGCTTGCCTCGCGTCCTACCGCAAAAACTTCGGGCAATATATCGTCGAGCGTGGCACCCTCGCTTAAGCGCTTTTTAAACTCTTGAGTTTTATTTTTTAACGCCTCGTCATCAAGTTGCTGCATGGCATTTTCGAGCCCATTGATAATATTCACCAAGGGCTGAAATTTCGCCACCACGCGTTGATTAGGATCGCCAAAGATTTTGGTTAAAAAAGACATAAGTAACGTTAGAATCCCACTAATTCAATCTCTGCCTGCAACTCTACCCCCATCTTCTCCCTAGCACCATGTTGCACTTTCTTCACTAAGGTCATCACATCAGTTGCCGTGGCGCCACCCAAGTTAATAATAAAATTCCCATGCTTTTCTGAAATTTGCGCCTTACCCACCTGAACGCCTTTCATACCAAGTACATGATCGATAATCCAAGCAGTGGGGATAATACCTTTGGAGAGGAATTCGGAGGGGATATTAACCCCTCCTTCACCTCCCCTTATCATAAGGGGAGGATGGGTGGGGTTAATTTCCAAATTCTTAAAAATACACCCGACGGAAGAAAACTCCACAGGCTGAGCTGCGGCGCGCTTTTTCATAAGCTCCACAACTTGTGTGCGCGATGCAGCCACATCGCCATACTCAAGCGCAAAAGTAGCAGCTAACACTACGCCACCATGCTTCTTAAACCTGCTTTCACGATATGCAAACTCGCACTCTTTTTTGCTCAGCGTCTTTATCTGCCCACCTTCAATACATTCCACCGAGTGTACAAAGCTGCCTACTTCTTTTCCGTAACACCCGGCATTCCCCCGCACCCCACCCCCTACACCGCCAGGAATCGTTGCCGCAAATTCCATACCCGTAAGGCCCGCGGCCTGGCCCAGCGCAACTAATTGCGCCATGGATAATCCTACTTCGGCATACAGGAGATTCCCTTCGGCCTTGGTGGCGCGCGCACTGGTCTTGATTACCAAGCCATCAAACCCTGCATCGGAAACCAACATATTGCTCCCTAAACTTACCATAAGATAGGGAATACGCAACTGTTCTGCCACGTTCACCGCACAAGTAATATCTTCCTTACTTTTGGCATCAAAAAAATACGTGGCCGGACCACCAATTTTAAACGTGGTGTGGCGCGCCATGGGCTCGTTTTCTACCGCCCTATTGCTTAATCGTTGCTGTAAAATATCGAGTTCAGTCATATCTTAGCGCGATGTACAATTCCCCACTGTAATAGGCTGCGTATCGGAATTCACCACACGCCCCGTGCGAGCATCAATGCCGTCAAGGGATAGAAGATATTCTCCAGGCTCAAAAGCCGACACATCTAAAGAAGCACTAAAACGACTTCCCTGCTGCTGTGTATTCACCAAAGCCATAAGTATTTCGTCATCATTCTTTTTGGGACTCACGGCAAGAATATCGAAATCTCTAATAGATTCTCCTGCACTTTCGATAGTACCGTCGTCGCGCAAAGTAATTGTGCGATACTTGCCCTTCCATGGATCCATAATTTCAATTTGTACTGAAGCATCATCTCCGTAATTAATGATCCTATTAACCGTAACCTCATGCCCTCCTCCTTTTTTATAGTTATACCCAAGCACCACATCTTGTCCTTTTTTGAATTCTTTAACCACATCAGCAGGCTTCGCCGGGTTACCAAAGTAATGCACTTCAAAATCATTATTCAGCCATCGTTCAAATAAATATTGCTCAATGCCGTCAAGCAAATCTTCGGAGTAAGTGCCACTACGACTTGTCTTAGAAAGTTTCCCAATACGTTTTACTAAACTTCGTATCGTAGTCCTCTTACTCATTATGTCTTGATACCCATGGTCTTTAAACCATTTCAAGCTCGCCGCTACGGCCGTAGGTGCACAGCTCACCTTGCCTTTCCCGGGTAAGTCTTTGCCTGCTTCATGCTGATCCACCGCAGGAATCCCCTTTCCTTTTTTACTATTTTTTTGTGCATAAGGTGCCACAGGACGCAATCTTGCTTCTCTTATGTTTAGTTTTGGAGAGACTTCTGCAAATAACGTAACTTGGTTACGCTCCACGCAACCCTCAAATGCAGGCTGTACAATATGGAGCTTAGGGGTGAGAGTAAAGACCTGTGAACCCAATGCAATCTCCTTACCTTGCAACAATCCCACCGCTTCAATAATCATAGTAGCTTCATCAGTAGGAAGTATGGTGGGTAGTTGCCACCGTTCCTCACTTGGTGAGGTCCCCGTACATCCCCCCACTGCATCAGATGCTGTAGCAGTACCTAACAGTGTACGATTTTTACCAGAGGCGGTACGAGTATAGAATGAAAATTTTTCTATAGTACGACCCTTGGGTATAACTCCCGAAAGAGTCGTGGGCTCGCCTTGTACATAACTGGAAAGTGATAACTTCATGGGGTACTCAACCAATGCAGAGAGTGTGGCTCTACCCTCACCATATCTTGAGGCACCTGTACTGCGATCAATGCCTTGCCATGTGTATACGATGGGCATCCAGTGTGTGAGCAACTCCTCATTACTACCATGGAGCGTGAGCGTGGTGTGTAATGGATGAGTCGCATCCCACTGCGCTAATTCAAAATCTACCTTACCACCACCAGTGCTGCCCCTCACTGCACAGGTGCGAGGTGGTGCCACCTTGTCTACACTTACACCCATAGGGAATCGAAGTTGAAGAGTGGCCTGATCTAATGCTAAAGAAGTTTCCAATTTCATCTTCACCGCAAAAGAAGCGGGTACTGCGCTCCGCACTACCAATGGAAATACGGAAAGGACAATAAGAATGATGCTTTGACAAATACGATATAATAACATATCACTTTTATCTATTGTAGCACTTTTGCCCTTCTTTGCCGATGAAACGTAATCGCAAACCTATGCGCTTCATCGCGTACTTGCTTAAATAGATTTGGATACACTTTTGTAAGCCGCTCCAGCTCTTGGCGTTGTTGTGGCGTCAGATTCAGCCCATACACAAAGTGATCATTCTTGCGCGCAAAGCCTTTGGCAAGGCCTAGCACAGGAATGCGCATACCGCGCTTCTGTAATGCCTCTTCCGCAGCAGTAATCTGACCTCGCCCGCCATCCACCAAAATCAAATCTGGCTGCGGCCAAGCATTCCCTAGCCGACGCGAAATTACTTCTTGCATCATAGCCACATCATTACTGCCCTTCACGGTTTTAATTTTGAATTTCCGATATTCTGCCTTGGCAGGTGTACCGCGCTCGAACACCACCATACTTCCCACCGAGTTGGTGCCACTGATATGGGAAATATCATATCCTTCAATGCGGCCAAAGATGTTGATGGAATTTTCACCCTCACCCTGCCCTCTCCCCTCAAGGGAGAGGGATTTTTTTTGTTTTTTCCTCTCCCCTTGGGGGAGAGGATTAAGGTGAGGGGTATTCTCCTCTTCCATAATCAGCGCCACATCATTTACATGCCTTAGCGCAAATAATTGATTGCGCAACCGCGCTGCGTCTTCAAACTTTTGCGCCTTGGCGGCAACTTTCATGCGCCGCTCAAAATCTTTCAACACTCGCCCAGTCTTACCATGAAAAAAAAGTATCAACGGCTTTATCACGGTACGCTGGTACTCTTTTGATGTTATTTCGCCCGTACAAATGCCTGGGCAGCGGCCCAAGCGGCGATAAAAACAGGGTCTAGCATTTACCCTCTCCCCTTGCGGGAGAGGGTAGCCTAGTAGGTCATTCTGCTGAATGAGGTGAGGGGAATTACAATTACTCCAATGGAAAATCTTGCGCAAAATAGTAAGTGCGGTGCGTATGGAGGCAGCGCTCGGGAAGGGGCCAAACGTGGCTAATGGAGTATAGCTCATAGCTAACTCTTGCCCTCTTACGAGCCGCGTTTTCGGAAACTCCTCCCGCGTAATCACCACATACAAAAAACTTTTTTGGTCTTTATCTTTTACATTGTACCGCGGCTGATGCTGCTTAATAAGATTCGCTTCCAAAATAACAGCTTCCAGCAAACTTGGTGTTTGAATATGGTCTACACGCGCCACCTCGTGGATAGCATCTTCAATCATGCGCGACGCTTGTGGCTTTGCCACAAAATACGACCGCACGCGGTCTTTCAAACTCGTTGCTTTGCCCACATAAATTAGCGCACCCTTCTTATCTTTGAAAAGGTACACACCCGGCGCATGCGGTAATTTTTGTAAATCTTTTTGCAAACTTCTTATCATAACAAATACGCATAAAGTATGATACTTGGAACTATCATAC